>JAPLJM010000265.1 GCA_026388595.1 Deltaproteobacteria bacterium | reverse complement strand
AAGTTGACGATAAAGGCGCAAAAACCGGCAGTTCATAAAGTATACAGGGGCCTTTACTGCGAGGCTTCCGACCACGGGGAAGTCGTGGCTGCAAAAGCGCTGATGAATGTCCATTTTACCATGCAAAATAAAAAAGAAGTTAAACTGTTAATGCCTGTCGACGAAGCCGGCCATTTTTACCGCGAGCTTTATTACCGGGGAAAGGTGTCTTTTGATGAAGCAAAACAGGCCGGGGCATTCCCGTAAGCCCCGCATTATTCGCAGACACCCCGGCAGGTTGAACTTATGCCGGTTCTGTCTGTTAATTCTGTTTATTTCTTTCCTGATCGTGCCGGTCGTGCATGCCCAGGAGAAAGTACATCTGACCATTACCGCTTCCCGCAATTCCCCTCCCCTTTCCTTTCTGGATAAAGACGAAGCACCCCGGGGGATTTTGGTTGATTTCTGGCGTTTGTGGGCGAAGAAAAGCGGGGTCGAGGTCACCTTTCTGCTGGTGGACTGGGAAAAGACCTTGGACCTGGTGAAAAACGGACAAGCCGATATTCATGCCGGTCTCTTTTCATCGGAAGATCGTTCTGCCTACATGGAATTCTCTTCCGGATTCATGGAGGATACCCTGTCCCTGTTCGTCTTTGACAAACTTGGCATTCAATCGATCGGTGAACTCCGGGATACCCTTTTGCCTGTGGGCATCAACCGGGAATATTATGCGGTCGAATATATGAAAAAGACCCATCCCGATGTTAAAATCCATCTCTTTCCCAACAATGAAACACTTCTGCAGAGCGCCATGCGTCAGGAAATCCTGGCTTTTGTCGTGGATTATCCCGTTGCCGTCTATTACCTCTCCAAGCATGACGCCTTGGGCAAGTTCCATATGGTGGAAGACCTGTCAACGCAGTCCCTGCGTGCCGGCGTAAAAAAGGGAAATCAAAAGGTTTTGGGCTTTGTTGAAGACGGTCTGCACAGAATCGGCAGGGAGGAAGTGGAGGAGCTTCAGAATCGCTGGGGCTTGCGGGGCAAGAAACCCTTTCCCCTCTGGCTGAAAAGACTGCTGATTGGGGGCGGCGTTAGCATTGCCTTCCTGGTCCTATTTGCCAACTGGGCACTGCTACGACGGGAAGTGAAGCGAAAAACGCAGGAACTGCAGGAAAAAAACAATATCCTGGATATAATCAACCGGGATATGCATGCCGCCACTCAGACCGTGCAGAACCAGATCGAAGCGCTGGAAAAATTAAGCCGTGAGAAGGATGATCTCCTGCGCATCGTCGGTCAGGGATTGCGGGCGCCCATCCAGGGCATCTACGACATGACCCGGCAAAGGGAACCGGTGGATGAAGACATTCGCAGCAGAATTCGAGGCTTGAGTGAAAAGATGCTTGTTCTGATTGACAAGCTTCTTCAAATATCAAAACTCGCCGCTGAAAACTATCACCTGGAGATGAAAAAATGCGATCTGGTGCAGGTCTTTAAGAAAAAAATGAAAACTTACCAGGATCTGGCGAAGAAAAAAGGACTTGATTTCGATCTGGAAGTGCCTTCGGAACCTCTGGAAGCCATTGTAAATCCTGATCATTTCGAGCAGATATGCGACAACCTCTTTGCCAATGCCGTCAAATTTTCCAATCCCGGGGGCAGGGTCAGGGTATCTCTCGGCATGGCCGGCGCCGATGAAGAAAAAAAGATCGTCATCCGTTTTGAGGATAACGGCATCGGCATTCCGGAGCGGAACATCCCCATCATCTTCGACCGTTTTTCCGACGCCGCCCGTGAAGGCACCGGGGGTGAATATTCAATCGGTATCGGTCTGGCTCTGGCAAAAACATTCGTCGAACTTCACCGGGGAAATATCCGTGTGCAGTCCCGGGAGGGCTTCGGATCCACGTTCGTAGTCGAGCTTCCCCTTTTGCATGAAGTGGTCAGAATTTACGAAGACGTGGAGGCCAATCTGCAAACGGGCGATCTGATCCTTTTCAAAGGTCTTTACACCAACCGGATGGGTGAGACCTCGGTTTCTATGGACTGGACTCATGCGGGTATCGTGGTGCGAATCCCGAGTGTCGGGGAGCCCTTTCTATGGGAGTCCACGACGCTGGAAACGATCGCGGACAAAAAGTTGCGGCGGAAAAAGACGGGGCCGCAACTGGTTTCCCTCAAAGCGCGGCTGATGAGTTACGAAACGGATGTTTATGCGGTCCGGTATCTGAAAACAGTCCGCGATGCGGATATGATCAGACAGCTATACGAATTCATCTATGAGGTTCATAAACTGCCCTTTCCCAGCGAAATTCAGGTGATCCGGAAGGTGGTGCGGGGAAAGGTCTTCCCCCGCCTTTGGCGTTTCAGGGCAAAATTCAGGAGCATCTTC
>JAPLJM010000352.1 GCA_026388595.1 Deltaproteobacteria bacterium | reverse complement strand
CCAGCTTTTTCTTTAATATTTTAATAACTCGAGCAATAAAGTCTTCGTCGCTCATAACTCCTCTTTCATCCAGCACTACTTTGCCTTCTTCATTTACCATCTCGTTACGATTATAAACGCCCTTGTATCCATCCCTGTCCTTTATTTTATTTTCGAATCCAAATGGATTGTCACACCTTTCCTTCACGCCCGACGTCCACTGATATCGGCAGACTCTGCGACAAGACCGCTATACGATGGTTTCACCTAGAATCCTTGTTATTCTTCTCCGATTCAGCCTGCCTGCCCGAACTGTCTGACGTCCGAGATCCTGTCACAACCTGGACAGATTGACCATCCCCCTTCTTCGCATGACATGCTATGCGGCAAAGGTCAATTTTGTTCCCGACATATTCAGAATGAACTGATTCCCCATTTCCTTTTCCATATGGGCCGATGCCTTACGACCCGTGCAGTGCGTTGGGATGATATGGGCCGGATTGAGCTTTTTCAGTTCATCGGTAGTCCGGCCGATGATGGCCTCGAACAGCGGGCCGGTGAGATGGAATCCCCCCATGACGGCGTACACCGTTTCGACCCCCGTCACCTCCCGGGCATAGAGGACTGTGTTGACGATGCCGGAATGAGCGCAGCCGGACAGGATGACCAGCCCCTTCCCCTTGATGTTCATGACCAGCGAGGTATCGTCTTCAATGGGGTCCCATTTCTCCTCTCCGTTTTCCCGATAGAAGGCGATGGGGAACCCCTTTTCAAAATCCGTCCGGCGGGGGATTTCGCCGAGAAACAGAACGTCGCCGTCCAGAAGGGCCAGGGGCGCCTGTGTTTCCACCAATTTCATGCCTGCGGCGTTTACCCCTTCCCGGGTCAATGCCGGCAGATTGATATGCATATTGGCTCCGATTTTCAGATAGCGGGTCGACCTGAATATGGCAGGATGAGCCACTACAGACAAACCCTTGTTGGGCATCGCCGCCATCATGGCCGCGAATCCGCCCGTATGGTCCATGTGGCCATGGGAAAGGGCGATGGCTTCGATCTCCGCCAGATCCGCGCCCAGAGCCTTTGCATTGTAGAGCGCCCCGATTTCAGAGAATCCCGTGTCAAAAAGAAGGGTGTGTGTGTTTCCACCGGCCGTCGTCCGGACCAGGGCGGAAAAGCCGTGTTCCGACAGGATGGATTTGCTAAAGGAACCGTCTTTTATGGGCAGAGCCCGCTGGACGATGGCATTGTTGTCCATGGCCGTAATATCGATGTAATTGTCCTGCAGGGTCAGGATCTCTACCTTGTCAATGGCCGATAACTGATCATCCTGTTTTGTTTCAATGGATTTCCTCCTATAATGGTTTATCTTCCGGCAGGGTCTCGCCAATGGCCAGACGGCAGAGGTCGCTGATCATGAGGTTCGTCAGGCCCGCCTCCTTTGACTTTTTGCCCAGCGTCCGGTAGCACATGGGGCAGAGATAAACCATGGCCCCGGCGCCGGCATCCTTTGCATCGGCAATGTTCTTCTCCCGGAAAGGATCAAAGTTCTTGCCCCGCGGAAAGAGCTTCAGGTTCGGACCCGCCAGCTCCACGCCGCAGCAGATGGCATTGACGCCGTCATACTGCCTTTTGACCCGCTCCACGCCGATCATGGCGAAGATCTCGTCCAGAAGGGGGTCTTTTTCCGGGGTGTAGCGGGAAGCGCAGGGCCGCTGATAAGCCACTTTCATATTCAGTTTTTTTATCTCGCCCGGATGGGCCTTCAGGTAATCCCGCAGATGTTCGAAGATGGAGACGGGACGGAAGGGGAGCTTGATCCCGAATTCCGGTGCGATTCCCCTGAGGACGGCGTAACAGTCGTCATGAACGACTACAATTTCTTTGGCGCCCGACTTGGCCAGATTGTCCACCATTCCCTGCAGGCGATCCCGCATGATGGATTCGTCCCCCATATGGGCAAACAGGACATTGCAGAAATAGTGGCGGCCCTTGAGGAGCGGCAGCCCCTCGAAGAGCTTTCCATGAAGCGCCCAAGGCATGCTGCCTTCCATGACGCAAACCGACATGGCCCGCTGGGCCTGCGCCACGGGCTTCGGCTCTCCATCGGCCTTGAAGCGGTCCGCCATCGAAGCGCGCAGGGCGGGATCGGTAAAGTCTCCGGCTTCTTCCATCTTTTTCAGAATCAAATCAAAGGGCCGGGCATCCTTCGGACAGTACTCATTGCAGGCGATACAGGTGACGCAGTCGTACAGCCAGTCCACCTTTTCTCCCTGAACCAGCTGCTTGAACGCTTCGCCGCCGCTTTTCTTGTCAAAGGGCAGATAATGGCACCGGGCCAGACAGTCTCCGCAAAAATCGCATCGTTCTTCGTGAAACATTTATATTCCTCCTTGACTTATAAAGTTATCTCAACGGGAATCGCCCGTTATGATCTGAATCGCTCATCCGCGCGGGTGTAAAAAACGCCTTTCCCTCGATCCGCTAGCCACCCTGTTTTTACATCCTGCCTGATATCAAAGAGTGGGACATAGGGCTTGAG
>JAPLJM010000083.1 GCA_026388595.1 Deltaproteobacteria bacterium | reverse complement strand
GGCAGAAAAAAACAATGCCCATCGGACTGAAACAGTTGCGACATCCGGTTTTTCATTCCCCAATCCATTTTTATGCCTCCTTCAGAAATTGCAGATTCAATCATACAGGACGCCGGCCAAGCATACTCGGCACCATGCCTTTGGTGCGTTGCAGCCAACGCCGGATTCACCCTAGCTTTTCTCGATATGCTCCTGCTCTACCGAGGATTTATCCTTATCTGCCGACCGGCAGCCCGGCCTCACTCACGTGGAGATGCCGAGCTTCGGGAGCAGATAGGCCTGGATAAAAATCCATAGGGCAATTGCAATGATCAGAATCCAGATTGAATCCATAAGCACCTCTTTTCTTATTTCCTATATCAGGGTACGATTCCTGGCGCAATCATTTCATCAGTCTCACTAATAGGAATTGATAATTGGTTAAAAATCACTTATGTTTTCATTGAACAGGATTGCTTGTTAAAAAAGGAGGCCACGCTTATGATGAAAACGTCCAAGCTCCGTTACGGGATCATGATCCGGCTGGAAATCACCAACAAACCCGGCATGCTGGGCAGGGTTACCTCCGCCATCGGCAAGGCGGGCGGCGACATCGGCTCCATCGACATTGTGGGCTTCAAGGATGGCTGCATTATCCGGGATGTAACGATCACCGCCGCAGACCATGAGATGGAGCAACGGATCATCGCCAATGTCGGAAAAATCAACGGTCTCCGCATCGTCAACGTGGCGGATCGCACCTTCATGGCCCATCAGGGCGGTAAAATTGAAATCCGCAGCAAGCTGCCCCTCAAGACCCGCGCCGACCTGTCCATGGCCTACACCCCCGGCGTGGCGAGGGTTTCCACAGCCATTCACGAGAATCCCGAACGCGCCTATGAACTGACCATCAAGAAAAACACCATCGCCATCGTGACCGACGGCACGGCGGTGTTGGGCCTCGGCGATATCGGTCCCAGGGCAGCCATGCCGGTCATGGAAGGAAAGGCCATGCTGTTCAAAGCATTCGGCGGCGTCGACGCCTTCCCCATCTGCCTGGATACCAAAGATCCGGAAGACATTATCAAGGCGGTCAAATGGATCTCCCCGGGATTCGGCGGCATCAATCTGGAGGACATCTCCGCCCCACGCTGCTTTGAAATTGAAACCCGACTGAAGAGGGAGCTCGATATCCCCGTCTTTCATGACGACCAGCACGGTACGGCTGTGGTCATCCTGGCAGGTCTCATCAATGCCCTGAAAATCGTGGACAAGCGACTGGAAGAGATTACCCTGGTCGTCAACGGCCTGGGGGCGGCCGGGATGGCGACCATCCGCCTGCTTTTGTCATCGGGCGTCAGGAAAATCATCGGCTGCGACCGCAGCGGCGCCCTTTATCTGGGGCGGAAGGAAAACATGAATCCGGTGAAGGAAGAAATTGCAACGCTGACCAACCCCGACAGAATCAAAGGGCCACTTGTGAAAGTCATCAAAGGGGCGGATGTCTTTCTGGGCGTCTCCCAGCCCGACGCCCTCCAGGCCAAAGACATCCGAAAAATGGCGAAAGATGCCATTGTCTTTGCCATGGCCAATCCCATCCCGGAAATCATGCCCGAAGAGGCCCAGAAGTACGCCCGCGTGGTGGCCACGGGCCGTTCCGACTATCATAACCAGATCAACAACGTGCTCTGCTTTCCCGGGCTTTTCCGGGGTGTGCTGGACTGCCGCGCCCGAGACATCAATCATGACATGCTGCTGGCCGCGGCGCACGCCATCGCCTCCGGTGTCAACCCCAGTGAGTTGCGCGAGGATTACATCATTCCCAGCATCTTTGACCGGCAGGTTCAGGAAAAGGTGGCCAGGGCGGTCCGTGAGGCGGCGGTCCAGTCAAATGTTGCGCGCCAGGAACACCAGTTTTTCACCCTTTGAGTCCCTATTTCTTCTTGCTTTCCATGCTGCGCTGAAAGGCTTTCTGGACTTCACCGGTGTTGAAGAAAGCAGAGTTCCAGGTGGCTACGTATTTCAGGCCATCGTCCACGCTGTGGTTTTCCATGTAATTGAGGATTTTCTTGGTGCCCCGGACGGCGTTGTCGGCATTGCCGGCGATCTCCCTGGCGAGGTCCAGAGCCCCTTTCATGAGCGCTTCCTGATTTTCGTAAAGCTCATTGACCAGCCCCATGCGGAGTGCAACGTCAGCCGGGAAATCACGGCCGGTAAGGGCAAGCATGCGGGTATTCCCCTGGCCGATGATATTGGGGAGGCGGTTCAGGCTGCCCATATCGGCAACAATGGCAATCTTTGCTTCCCGGAGGGAGAACAGGGCATCCTTTGCGGCCAGACGCAGATCA
>JAPLJM010000371.1 GCA_026388595.1 Deltaproteobacteria bacterium | reverse complement strand
CTTCCAGGATCGCCGCAGACGCAGGGAGTTGCTGACCACGGAGACGGAACTCATGGCCATGGCCGCAGCGGCGAATTCGGGATTCAAGAGGATGCCCCCGAAGGGATAGAGAACTCCGGCAGCGATGGGGATGCCGATGATGTTGTAGATGAAGGCCCAGAACAGATTCTGCCGGATCACCTTCATCGTGGCAAAGGAGAGCCGGATGGCGGCAGCGACGGATCCCAGATCATCGCTCATCAACGTGATGTCGCTGGCCTCGATGGCCACATCCGTTCCCGCACCAATGGCAATTCCGATGTCGGCCGCCGTCAGGGCCGGCGCATCGTTGATCCCATCCCCCACCATGGCGACCACCTGCCCCTGCGCTTGCAGCTCTTTTATCTTTTTCGATTTATCGCCGGGAAGGACATCGGCAAAAACCTGATCGATCCCGAGCGCCGCACCCACGGCGCGCGCCGTATGGATGTTGTCGCCAGTGATCATGGCCACCTTCAGCCCCATGTTTCTCAGGTCCTTCAGGGCCTCCGCCGCCGACGGCTTCGGCACATCAGACAAACCCAGCAACCCGATGGCCCCATTCCCCTCGGCCACAAAGACGCAGGTTTTCCCTTCTCCCGCCAGTCTCGCCGCCGCTTCCGCCAGACCGTTCATTTGCACGCCCGATTGTTCCATAAAGCGGAGATTGCCCAGCAGATGGTGTCGTCCATCGACAGACGCCCGGGCGCCGAGACCGGATTCCGCCTCAAACTGCACCACAGGGAGCGGCATCAGGTTTTCCTGTCGGGCCCGCGCCACAATGGCCTGCGCCAGGGGATGCTCGGAGAGGACCTCGATGGAAAGGGCCGCCTGCAGCACCGCTTCCGGCGGCACGCCCGGCGCCGCGAGGATATCCGTAACTTCCGGCTCTCCCTTGGTCAGGGTACCCGTCTTGTCGAAGACCACCGTGGTGAGCTTATAGGCGTTTTCCAGGCTCTCGCCGCCCTTGATGAGAATGCCGTGCTCCGCCCCCAGCCCGGTCCCGACCATGACCGCCGTCGGGGTCGCGAGCCCCAGCGCGCAGGGGCAGGCAATCACCAGCACGGAGATGAAATTCAAAAGTGCCCGGCTGAAATGCGGATCGGGAACAAAGAAATACCAGACGACAAAGGTCAGGGCACCGATGACGAAGACCACGGGGACAAAGATGGACGCCACCTTATCGGCCAGCCGCTGGATGGGGGCTTTCGATCCCTGGGCCTCCTCCACCAGCCGGATGATCTGGGCGAGCGCCGTCTCGGCGCCGATTTTGGTCGCCTTAAAGGTAAAGCTGCCCGTTTTATTGATCGTGGCGGCAAAGACCTCGTGGCCCGCTTCCTTGGCCACGGGCATGCTCTCGCCGGTGAGCATGGCCTCATCCACCATCGATGCGCCGGACACCACCACTCCGTCCGTGGGAATCCTCTCTCCCGGCCGAACCAGAATCAAATCAGCTTTTTGAACCGCCTCGATGGCAATATCCACCTCCTGGTCGCCCCGGATCACCCGGGCCGTTTTTGGTTTCAACCCCATCAAGCGCTGAATGGCCGCGCTTGTCTTTCCCTTGGCTTTGGACTCCAGCATCCGCCCCAGGATGATCAGGGTGACGATCATGGCCGCCCCGTCATAATAGACATGGGGCATCAGGTCCGCCGTCATGAAAAAATGCGGGGAAAATGTGGCCAGCACGGAGTAGAGATAGGCGGCCAGCGCCCCCACCGCAACCAGGGTGTTCATATCGGTGGTCCCTTGCCGGGCTGCCTTGAAGGCACCGATATAAAACCGGCTGCCCACCCAAAAAACCACCGGCGTTGTCAGGACAAAAAGGACCATCAAGAGCGGCTGACGAGGAATCCCCATGAGAAAGGGGAACCAATGCTGCATGGACCCCATGAAAATGGGAATCGTGAGCACAACACCTACCAGAAAGCGCCCTTTCAGGTCTTTGTATTCCCTTTCCCGGGCGGCCGCGATCGGATCTTCTACGCCTGCATCCCGAACACCCAGATACTCATAGCCCTGGTCAATAACGACCTGCTTGAGCGCCTCCGGACCGCCCCAGGTCGCACTGTGTGTAACGGTTGCTTTTGCCGTGGCAAGATTCACGGCCACATCGGTGACGCCTTTCACTTCTTTCAGCGCCATCTCAACGCGCCGGACGCAAGCGGCACAGGTCATTCCCCCGACGGAGATCGTTGTCGGGCCGTCCTTATTCTTCTCAGCCAACTTCAAATCCCGCCTTTTTAATTTTCTCTTTGACGGCGGCCATATCCACCGGTCTTGTCTCCTCAAAGACGGCCTCGCCCGCTTCCAGACTCACTTTAACATCCTGAATACCATCCACCGTGCCCAATGCCCTGGTGACGGCCATGACACAGTGATTACAGGACATTCCCTTGACTTTGATCGTTGTCATCTCCTTCTCCTTCCTTGAATATTACGCTCAGTCAACTCACGATAGTCAATATAGTTATTCATCACCTCCTTGTCATTAAAAAAATATCTTTTTGAAATCAACCTCTTCCGGCATCCAAAGGACGAAGATGCCTTACCGTGGCATCCAGCTTCCGACGTTTTGTAAAATGTAATGGATTGTCGTTCTTGTCACGCTGAGCGATAATGAATGGATTCCGAAAAATGCCTTGATTCTGAAACAGAATATGTTTATATTCAGCTATCTTTCTTTTTGGAGAAGTTGAAATGATCGTTCGATGTTGGTGGGCAAGGGGTTCCATTCCCGTTTCCGGCCGGCAGTATCTGAAATATGGGGGCGACACCCCCTGTATTGAAGTCAGGACAAAGAACAATGAAATCATCATTATCGACGCCGGTTCGGGAATCCGGCGCCTGGGTGATCGACTGATGGATGAAAAACAGCCGGAATTTACCATGTTTTTCACCCACGGGCACTGGGATCACATCATGGGGTTTCCCTTTTTCAAACCCATCTATTTCAAACGCACAAAAATCGCAATGTTCGGCTGTCCCTTCGCCCAGGTTTCAGTGAAACATATCATTTCCATTATCATGTCGGCCCCCAACTTCCCGGTAAACTTTGAAGATATCAAGGCAAATATCACCTACCATGAAACGTGCGGATTAGAGTATGTCCTGAATAACATGACCATCACCTCCATTCCGCTGAGCCATCCCAATCAGGGGGTCGGCTATAGATTCACGGAAGACGGGAAGAGTTTTGTCTTTCTCACAGACAACGAACTGATGCACCATCACCCCGGCGGCATGGGCTTTGATGCGTATCGTAAATTTACAGCCGATGCTGATTTGCTGATCCACGATGCCGAATATGACGATAATGATTACAAAAAGAAGAAATCCTGGGGGCACTCAACCTACAAACAGGCCCTGCAGTTGGCACAGGAAGCGGGTGTGAAACGTTTCGGATTATATCATCACAATCAGGATCGATCGGATCAGCAGGTGGACGCCTTTGTCAAGGACTGCAAGAGTATCATTAAGCAAAATCACAGTGGCTTGCAGTGCTTCGCAGTTCGTCAGGACATGGAAATTGAGTTATGAGCGACTTAACCGGAACGGAGGATGCATCAGGCGATGCTCACCCTCTCTCATTCAGTTGACCCATCAACAAAAGGAGGATGAAAATGCATTTGATGAGACCCAGCAGAGATCGCGTTATTTTAATCGGATTATTCATGATTGCGGCGGTTGTTTTTCTGACCCTTCACCCGGGAGTGGCCGGCGCCCACTCACCCAGCAAGGTCATGCTCACCTACGATCCGCCGACGCAGACCCTGCAGGCGACCATCACGCACACGCGATTCTCGGACAGCCATTACATTGACAAACTGGAGATTAAAAAGAACGGTAACCTGGTCAGTCTTCAGGAGTATAAAAGCCAGCCTGCCGAAACCTTTACCTATACTTTCAAGGTCACCGCCGCTGCCGGCGACATCCTTGAAGTCAAGGCCTATTGCAACAAATTCGGCTCCAAATCGGAAAAACTGACAGTCGGCCAGTCGGAAAAGAACGCGCCGAAATAAGTTATGAGTTGCATCTGTAGGGAACGGTTTGAAACTGTTCCCTACGGATGCTATTTTATGCGGCATTGCCGATACAGTAGGAAGGGTTAGGCCCGGATGCCTTTTTTCTATTTTCATGCCGGTGCGATGACGATGGGGGTCCTGCTCATGTCCGCCGGCGCCGGGGTTGCCAGATTTCAGCGCCAGCAGCGCTGGTGGCTGAAGGCCCATAGAATCGCCGGCATGACGGGTTGTTCCATGGTGCTGCTGGGCATGGTCGCCGCAATCCTGATGGTGAATCACTCCGGCAGCGGACAT
>JAPLJM010000358.1 GCA_026388595.1 Deltaproteobacteria bacterium | reverse complement strand
GATGGCGGTGGTCACGGCGCTGGCCATTTGGTGGTTCGAACTGCCGCTGGCCGGTTCCATCACTCTTCTCCTGCTGGCCGCCTGTCTTTTCTTGATGAGCACGCTGGGGGTCGGCCTGTTCATCTCCACCATTTCCTCAACGCAGCAGCAGGCCATGATGACCACCTTTTTCTTTATTCTGCCCTTTTTCATGCTCAGCGGCTTCGTTTTCCCCATTGCCAATATGCCGGAATGCGTTCAGTGGTTGACTTATTTGAATCCTTTAAGGTATTTTCTGGTCATCATCCGGGGAATTTTTCTAAAGGGCGTGGACCTGCATGTGCTCTGGCCGCAGTATGTTTATATGACCATTCTGGGTCTGATCGTTTTTACCGCGGCCATCGTAAGGTTCCGGAAGCGGTTGGATTAAAATTGTAAGGAACCGTTTCAAACCGTTCCTTACATATTGTTTTTAATCATCATGTGATATGAGTATCCCTGAAGCGAAAAGGATTGTTGAGTGGCGGCGACGCCATTTTTCAGGGGTCTCACAAGGTGTTCGTTACAAGCAGTTCATAGGAATCGGGCGATGCTGAAAATCATTCAGGACGAGGCGGCCATCCGAAAATATCAGCGGCAGTTTATCCGAAGTTTCAAACCCTTCGTGGATGAAAAAATTACCGTCCATCTGGGACATCCGGGGGCGAGTACAGAAGCGAAGGTGCTCTGGTCCAGCCGTCTGGGAATCTGGCTGTACCCCGGAAAAACGGAGGAAGGCCGGTACTGGAACGCTTTCGGTATCGGCAAACCGAAAATCCGGGCCCATATCCCCATCACCTGCGAAATCAATTTTCCCATGAGCGGGATCGATCGGCGCATCGGCGGCGCCTTGGCCAAAGACCGGAAAGGCCGGATTTTCGTGGTGCACCGGGGCAGGATCGGAGGCGGCAAAAAAGGAATCGGCAAGTCCCTTTTCGCCGACCATTACCGGGGCGTCTGGGAAATCATGGAAGACGGGGAAGAAGAAACCACTGTGGCCTTGATCGGCGTCCTGAACTCTCCGCGGCTGGTCCGTCAGGTTGCACAATACATTTATAAAATTGATCGGATCAAGGAGACTGCCTCCAAGCGCTCCTCGCAGATGGAAATGAAATTCGAAGCGATCACTTTTCGCGAGACCCTGGTCGGGGAAAGATATTGCGATCTGGAAAAGGACAAGGATTCCGAATGCGACCACGGCCTGGTGGTCAAGGATCTGGCGGATTGTCTGCGCCATCGGGGCATGAAGGTGGGTAACGATGGTTTTCATGACCTGTTTCTCGCCAATACGGTCGGAGAAATGACCACCGTTTTTCAGATCAAAACCCATTGTACACCGCTCAGCTTGCATGCCGGCGCCGCCCAGTTGCTGCTCAACAGCCTCCGGTGCACGCCTCCGCCCAGATTGATGCTGGTGATTCCGGAAAAACCGGACAGCGCCCTGGAGGGAAAACTGAAAAACCTCAACATCGACATCCTTCCGTATACATGGGATAACGATCAGGCGCAGTTTCCCGGCCTGCAGGCGCTGCTGGAAGGAGGTTAAAGAAGCAGAC
>JAPLJM010000264.1 GCA_026388595.1 Deltaproteobacteria bacterium | reverse complement strand
CACTGCCCTGGGAATGATCGGCCTTGCTTATCCCAGGATTCAGGAGATCGACGTCAACCCCCTGATCATGACCGCCACAGGTGCGGTCGCCGTTGACGCAACGATGATTCTGGGATAAATGGCTTCGCAACCGGCGAAGTCATTTATCTAGGGTTCACCGTGGAAACCGCGTTTAGATTGTTACCGCTTCGTCCCTATCTCCACCTGGCTTTCCACAAATCCCGCCCCCTGTGCCTGGGGCGTGGGGAGCCCACCCGGCCGGCCATTGCCGACGAGCTTGATGCCACGGCTTTTTACACTGATATCCAGGCGCTTGGTTTTCACATCATAGACATTGCCCGCCTTCTCCAGATCGAGGTCCCCCAGAGGTGATGTGCCGGCGTGCAGGACGATCTGTTCCCGGCCGAAGGGAGGTGACACTTCCAGCTGGAAGCGGTCCTTATCCCCTTCCGGAAGCTCATACACCACGCCGCCGCGGAAATAATTGTCCTGCCGATAGGGGTTGGGGAGGATCTGGAGGGTCTTGCCGCCGGTATCCCGGTACAGGAGGCGGGCATAAAACGGCCGGTTGCCTTTGAGGTAGATCCTGATCTGCTCTCCCTGACGGTACTCCTGCTTGTCCGTCCAGACCTCCACATTCAGCGGGGCGGCGGGGTCTTCGCTGAATCCGGTCTTCCGGGCGAGTTGGTTCATGGCTTTTTCATCGGGGACGACCTCGGCCTTGATCCTCGCTTTGAAACAGTCGCCGGAGGCGTTGTCTTTGTACCACCCGGCACCATCCTTCAATTCCTCCAGAACGGTCACCGTTGCCCTGGCGTATGCCGCGATGAGGTCCTTCTCCAGTTGAAAATCCTTCACCTGCGTCTCGCTTTTGATATACGTTTTGGCGTTCTCCACAGCATTGCGTTTCGCCTCGGCCCTGGCCTCCGTTTCCGTCTCCCGCTTTGATTTGTCCACCCCCATGCAGGAATACCCTTCCGCCACGACAATGGCCGACTGGGCGGCAAAGGCCGCAACATGAACGCCCAAGAGAGAAATGATAAAGACAGACAACGTCAAAAACAGAATCGTTTTCCGCCCCATAAAGCCTCCTCCTTTGCGACAAGATTTCGGTATGACATGCGTGAATTTCATTTGATTTTCTGGATGTCTTTTTCCTTGCCCACCACGACGAGGACCTCGCCGTCCTTGATGACGAAATCGGCCTGGGGCACCATGTGAATCCGGTCGGAAATGATGTCGCGAATCGCGATGACCTCGATGTGATATTTACCTCTCAATTGCAGCTCGGCAATGGTTTTGCCCAGGAAACTGTTCGGCGGCGCCATTTCAAAAATCATGTAGTCGTCGGAAAGGGGCAGATAATCCAAGACATTGGGAGAGATCAGGCTTTTTGCCACCTTGCGGGCAATTTCCTTCTCCGGAATGATGACATCCGTTGCCCCGACCTTTTCGAGAATAAGCTTATGCTCGTCATTGGGTGCTTTGACAATGATGTTTTTCACCCCCAACTGTTTGAGGTGGAGTGTAATCAGGGTGCTGGCGGCCAGATCCTCACCGAAGGAGATGATGACCGTATCATCCTCATGAATGCCGATCGCCTTCATGATTTCCTTGTCCATCCCGTCGGCGACAATGGCCTTTGTGGCATAGTCCCTGATATTTTGAATGGCATCTTTGTTCTTATCGATGGCAATGACTTCGAATCCGCTTTCAAAAAGATCCTTGACAATGTTTAAGCCGAAGATGCCCAATCCGATCACAATAATCCGATTCATAATTTCCGCTCCTTATGCAACACCCTGTGCTGATCACGCCACCTGATTTTACCCCACCATTACCGATTCTTCCGCATAGGTAATCCCCCGCTTTGAGGAATGCCAGGAAAAGGCCAGCGTCAGGGGACCTACACGCCCGGCAAACATCATCAGAACAATTGCTAATTTTTGAATATCGTTCATCTTTGCCGTAATCCCCATGGATAACCCCACCGTACCGAAGGCTGAAATGGTTTCAAAAAGATACTCCACAAAAAAGTGCCGGCTCTGCGTGGGGTGCAGATTTTCGATACCGCCCGAAAACAGGAGAATGGACGTAATCAGACAGACCGAAAAAGCGGAAGCAAAAATGATGGTAATGGTGCGGATCAGGATTTCTCTCGGTATGGTCCGGTTAAACACATTGACATCCTCTCTCCCCCGGAAGCGGTTCCAGATCATGAGCATCAGCAGGGCAAAGCTTGTCGTCTTGATGCCGCCACCCGTCGATCCGGGAGAGGCGCCGATAAACATCAGGATCATCATGACCAGGAGTGTGGCATTGGTCAACTGCCCGATGTCCACGGTATTAAAACCGGCCGTACGCGGGACCACTGACTGGAAAAGTGATGTCAGAATCTGCGTCTTTAAGGATGCATCCTTTAAAATGTGATTTATTTCAAAGACATAAAAAAAGAAAGCCCCCAGGAGCAGCAAGATGATGGTGGTCATCAGGACGATTCTGGTATGGATGGATATTTTTTTCTGTGAGCCCCGCCATAAAGAGACGACCTCATACTGAACAATGAAGCCGATCCCTCCCAGGACAATCAACCCCGCAATCGTCAGATTAACAATGATATCTGATTGATATGACAAGAGATTATCAGAAAAGAGAGAGTACCCGCAATTATTGAATGCAGATACCGCGTGATAGAAGGCCTGATAGAAGGCGTGGCCCGGGGGGAAATCCTGGCTGAAGCGGATAAACAAAAGCAGGGTTCCGGTCCCTTCGATGACAAAGGTCAGCAGCAGAACCCACTTGGCAATCACGATCAGATCCCGGCGCGGTGTATGCAGAAAGGTGGACTGGACAATTTCCCGGCCTTTGAAGGAAATGCCCCGCCCCATGAGACCAAAGAGGACAACTGAGAAGGTGATGATGCCCAGGCCGCCGATCTGGAAAAGGGTGAGGGTCACCAACTGTCCGCCGAATGACAGGTCTTTGCCGATATCCACAACGGTCAAACCGGTCACACAGACAGCGGAGGCGGAAGTGAAAAGGGCATCCACAAAGCTGATGGATCCCTTGGCGGCGGAAAAAGGCAGCCAGAGGAGAATGGCGCCAACGAGGATTAAAGCGGCAAAGCTGAAAATGAAAATCCTTGCCGGGGAGAGCTGCCGGGCCAGAAACGCCCGGGGATTAACCTGGATATTCATGGTTATGGACCCTTAAAGTCAATATCCCTTTCTTTGCCGCGCATGATCAGTTCTATGAACAGAATGACCGCGCCCACGGAAATCGCCGAATCGGCCACATTAAAGGCAGGCCAGTGGTAGGAGCCAAGATAGACATCCAGAAAGTCGATCACTTCCCCGAAACGAATCCGATCAATCAGATTGCCGATGGCGCCGGAAAGAATCAGAGACAGGGAAAAGGTCAAGCGCAACTCTTCCGCCTTGCTTTTCCGGATGTAATAGAGGATCAGGACAATCGCCGTGACTGTAATGGCCACAAAAAAGATGTACCGGAACAGAGGCGAGGCGCCGGCCAGAAAACCGAAAGCAGCACCGGGATTGCGGACATAGGTAATGCTGAAGAACCCCTGAATGACGGGAAAGGAATCATGCAACTGCATCGATGAATCGATATAAACCTTGGTGACCTGATCAAAAAGGATAATCAGGATGATTGTCACGCCAAACAGGATATATTTCTTGATCAAATTGCCTCCCCGATCATACCGTCAGTCCTGTGCATAACCCGTGAAGGGTGGTTCGCAAGCGGCGACTCAAATGTTTCCCGCATTCCCAGAAAAGACGTTAACGGTTTACAATCGATCATGATTACAACTGGCCGTCTTCTCGGAGGGAAAGATTTTTGAGCCGCGACGAAGCCACTTTTCAAAGGTCTCATCGTCATTTGCATCATAAAAATCCCCCTGCAGGCCCTTGCATGCAAAGGGAATACAGGAGGATCATTTTATTTGAGATTTTCCAGACAGCGATCACAGACTGTCGGGTGATCCGGATTGATCCCGACGCTCTCATTGTAGATCCAGCAGCGGTTGCACTTCTGACCTCCCGCTTTGGACACGCCGACGGTCAGGCCCTCAATCTCGGC
>JAPLJM010000230.1 GCA_026388595.1 Deltaproteobacteria bacterium | reverse complement strand
ATCCTCCAAAAATGGGCAGTAACCGGGAAGGGATCAAAATTCGCAGACCCCTCCCCGATGCCTATTCGACAATGGGGACAAAATACGTATCCGCCCCCATTTTTTCTTACATTTCCAGCTGAATCGCGGAAATCACATGCGGCAGCTTTCTCTGTTTATCCAGCACCACTTCGGGCACGATACTGTCCGTACTCAGCACCACGAGGGCCTGATTATCGACCTGGTCGCGGCTCAGGTGCAGCCGCGCGATATTCACATGGTGTTCGCCCAGCGTACTGCCGATGTTTCCGATAACCCCGGGGCGGTCATAGTTGGACAGGACCAGCATGTAACCTTCAGGCACCACTTCCAGGGTAAATTTATCGATCTGGACAATGCGGGGATCACGCCGGCCGAACAACGCGCCCGCTGCATAGAAATTGCCCTTCGAGGTCTTCAGCGTCAGGGCGATCATGCTTGTATAGTCGCCGATTTCGCTGCTTTTCGATTCAACGACCTTGATGCCCCGCTCCTTCGCCACCACGGGGGCATTGATGTAGTTGATGCTGTCCTTGAGGACCGGCGTCAGCAAACCCTTCAGGAGGGAAATCGTCAGGGGGGCAACATTGTAGTCCAGGATCTTGCCGCTGTATTCTACGATCATCTCCTTGATGCCGCCGGACACCACCTGAGCCTGGAATTTTCCCAGTTTTTCGGCAAGGTCGAGATAGGGCTGAATCACCGTCAGCAGTTCGGCGCTGACGGAGGGAAAATTCACGGCATTGCGGATTTCTCCCTTGGTCAGATAATCGGCGATCTGCTCGGCGACTGCGATGGCCACATTGATCTGGGCTTCATCGGTTGATGCCCCCAGGTGCGGGGTGCAGATCACATTCTCCAGGGCAACCAGCTCCATATTTTTTGTCGGCTCCTCCTCGAAGACATCCAATGCGGCCCCGGCCACCTTGCCGGATACCAGGGCGTCGTAAAGGTCCTTCTCGTTGACAATCCCGCCGCGGGCACAATTGATGATGAAGACCCCCTTTTTCATCTTCGCAAAAGCACCGGCATTGACAATGCCCCTTGTTTCCTTGGTCATGGGGGTATGAACGGAGATAAAATCGGAATGCTTCAAAAGGTCCTCCAGGCTGACCAGACTGATGCCGATCTTTGCCGCCGCTTCGGGAGACATGAACGGATCGTAGGCGATGACGTTCATCTTGAGGCCCTGCGCCCGGTCGGCCACGATGGTTCCCACCCGGCCGATGCCGATGATCCCCAGGGTCTTGTTAAAAATCTCATTGCCCATGAATTTGTTCTTTTCCCATTTTCCGTTTTTCATGGAAGCCGTGGCCTGGGGAATTTTCCGCGCAAGCGACAGCATCATGGAAATGGCATGTTCTCCCGTGGTGATGGTATTACCGCCGGGGGTGTTCATAACGACGATCCCCCGCTTGCTGGCTGCGAGGATGTCCACATTATCGAGACCGACCCCGGCCCGTCCGATGACTTTCAGGTTTTCCGCGCTATCGATGATGGCCTGGGTGACCTTGGTGGCGCTGCGGATCACCAGTCCGTCATATTCCTTAATGACGCCCCGGAGTTCATCGGGCGTTAGGTTGGTCATCACATCCACTTCAATATCCGGTGTCTCTTTGAGCACCTTGATTCCCTCGACCGAGAGGGAGTCACTGACTAATACTTTTTTCATGAAACCTATCTCCTTTTGTGAGTTTGCATTTACAGTTCTGCGACCTTTTGCTGATAAATCTTTCCCAGTTCGGCGAGCGCCGTGCGAATGTCCCCGGGTTCAATGGTGGGACCGCACCAGAACCGGAACCCCGGAGGGGCGTCCTTATAGGAATTGATGTCATGGGCCACATTGGTTTTGTCGAGGGCGCCGGCAATCGCCTTCAGGAATTTTGCGCGATTGTCCTTGTCCATCGCCTTTACTTTTTCACTGGTAACGGTCAGACAGACCGAGGTGTTGGACCGAATGGCGCTGGATGCGGCCAGAAAATCGACCCAATCCGTTATTTCGACCCAGGCTTCGATCACCTTCAGGTTGGCCAGGCTCCGCCGGAAGAGTCCCTCCAGGCCGATTTCAGCGGCCCATTTCAGTGCATCGAGGTAATCCTCCACGCAGAGCATGGAGGGGGTGTTGATCGTGTCACCCTCAAAAATGGTTTTGTTGACCGTGCCGCCTTTTTTCATGCGGAAGATTTTGGGCAGCGGCCAGGGCGGATCGTAGGATTCTATCCGGGCGACGGCTCTGGGGCTCAAGACAAGCATGCCATGGGCCGCCTCCCCCCCCAAGCATTTCTGCCAGGAGAAAGTCAAGACATCCACCTTGGACCAGTCAATGGGCATGGCAAAGGCGGCGCTGGTGGCGTCACAGAGAGACAAGCCGGCTCGGTCAGCGGGAATCCAGTCCCAGTGGGGGATCTTGACGCCGCTGGTGGTTCCGTTGGCCACAAAGATGACATCGCTGTTCCAGTCTACCGCGTCCAAGTCTGGAATCATGCCGTAATCGGCTTTTAGAATGGTGGGGTTCAGTTTCAGTTGCTTCGAAACATCGGTTGCCCATCCCTCAGAAAAACTTTCCCAGACGAGGACGGTCACCGGCCTCGGTCCCAGAAAAGACCACATGGCTGCTTCAAAAGCCCCCGTGTCTGATCCCGGAAAGAGGCCAACGAGATAATCATCCGGAATCTGAAGAATATTTTTTGTTTCGGCAATGGTCTTTGCCAGTTTTTGCTTCCCCAGGGCGGAACGGTGGGAACGCCCGACGGCCGCTTCCTGCAAGGCGTCGAGGCGCCACAGGGGTCTTTTACTGCACGGGCCGGAACTGAAGTTTGGATTATGCATATCGTCATCCCTTTCGTTTTTTCAAATAGCGTCGGACTCTATCAGCATTAAAATCAATATTCAAGATTTTTTGCTTTCCATTTGACGGGTTAAGAAAAAAAACATATGATTGTCCTCAATCATCCTGGAGGAACGCCTTCCATTGAAAAAAGTGAGATCCTCTTTTTTTTGTCAGAACTGCGGTCATCAATCTCCAAAATGGCTGGGTAAATGTCCTTCCTGCAATCAATGGAACCCCTTCGTGGAAGAGGAACTCCGCGCTGACGACCGGGCTGACCGCTTTGAACAGGGGCTGAGCGAAGCCCCGCTGCCCATTGACGCCATTGTATCCGATGAGAAGGAACGGATCTCTACGGGCATGGCGGAAATGGACCGGGTGCTGGGGGGCGGCATTGTCGGCGGTTCGGCGATCCTCGTCGGCGGCGATCCGGGGATCGGCAAATCCACCCTGCTGCTTCAGGTTCTCCACCGGATGGCCCGGAATGGCCTGAAATGCCTTTATGTTTCCGGTGAGGAATCGGCCAAACAGATCAAGCTCCGGGGCCGGCGGATCGGCGCCTCTTCCGACAACCT
>JAPLJM010000041.1 GCA_026388595.1 Deltaproteobacteria bacterium | reverse complement strand
GACATGAGTGGCAAATTAGCCTTCATATTGATATCCCGGCGGATATAGGCGGGGATCGCGGTCCTAATTTAACCTTGACAAATAAAGACGACTATGGTTTATGGGGCAGCTTATTACATTTCGCATGGGGATTAATCGATGAAAAAGAACTTAACCGCATTCAGCAACACAAAGAGGAAGAGAACCCACGGGTTTCTTGTGCGCATGGCCACCAAGGGGGGCAGGAACGTTTTGAGCCGGCGGCGGGCAAAAGGGCGAAAAAGGCTTGCCGTTTAAAAACAGGGCAAACGGTCGAGAAGACATTATAATCTTGGCCACCGGGCTTTTGCTTCATGACGCATGGACAGACAAACATTCGGCAAAGATGAACGGATTCGGAAAAAAAGAGATTATTTGACCGTCTATCAGCAAGGGGTGCGCAGCCATTCAAAGAATTTTACCATCATCGCGTACCGGAATCCATCAGGAACGAGAAGGTTAGGCATCACGGTCGGCAAAAAGGTTGGGAACGCCGTTAAAAGAAACAGAATCAAAAGGTTACTGCGAGAGTTTTTCAGGTTAAATAAAACGCAGTTTTCCCCTGCACAGGACTTTGTCATCATGGCCAAATGGGTCAAGGGAGTCAAACAGGCCATGCCCGCCCTGAGTTATCGGGATCTCTGCCTGGAACTGGAAGGTCTTCTGAAAAAAATATCCCATGCTTAAAGGCCTATACAAAGACATCCTGGAAAAGAGTCTTGTCGGTTTGATCCGGCTTTACCAGATCTTGATATCCCCCTTTTTAAATCCCTGCTGCCGTTTTTTTCCTACCTGTTCCGACTATGCGATCCTGGCCATCGAACGCCACGGACCCTTCCGGGGGCTGTTCATGGCGATCATGCGCCTGCTTCGCTGCCACCCCTTGCATCCCGGCGGGTACGACCCGGTGAGTTGAATTAAAATCAATAATTTTGGAGGTCTCAATGGACAAGAGGACCATTCTTGCCATCGTTCTGTCGATTCTGGTGCTTTTTACCTATCAGACATTTTTCGTTAAACCGCCACCGAAAAAGCCGGTCACTGTGTCCAAGGAAGCCCCTGTGGCGCCATCCGTGAACAAGGACAGCGGTCTTGCGCCGGAACGGAAGGCGCCGCTCATAACCAAACTGGCTGCTGCACCGGCAACCGTCCCGGAAAAAGAGGTTACCGTCGATACAAAGCTCTACCGTGCCGTATTCACGACGAAAGGTGGGACGCTCAAATCGTTCAAACTGAAGGAATACCAAAAAACCCTGGCCAAAGATGCGGAACTGATTGAGTTGGTCCAGATCAAAGAGGGCATGCCCAGACCGCTCAGCATGACCTTTCCCGAATCCGACATCGCCCTCCCCGCTGATGGCGTGTATGAAGCGGCGACTACAATGCTGGATCTGACAAAGACCCCCGAACAGAACCGCTTGACGCTTTCCCAGACCTATCCCGGCCAGGTCAAAGTGGAAAAGGTTTTTACGTTTAATCCGGACCGGTATAGCTTTGAACTGGAGGTCCGGGTGTATAACCTCTCCACCGCGCCCATCAACCAGAAGGCCCTGTTGAGCTGGCATGAGTATGTGGATCCCAAGGTGGAGACGGACAGTTACACCCATGAAGGCCCGGTGGTCTATGTGGCAAAAACCATCGAGCGCGAAGAAGTCAAGAAGATCGAAAAGGAGAAGCTGTTCGGACCGGATGTGTCCTGGGGCGGTTTCGAAACAAAGTACTTCATCGCCGCCATGATTCCCCAAAATCCTTCATTGAGCAGTCTGACGGTGTCCAGGGATGCCCAGAATCTGGTCTCCACCAGTTTGAAAGGCCCGAAGAATCTGATCCCATCGGGGCAGGCCGGGATATTCAGTTACACCTTCTTCCTCGGTCCGAAGGATTACAACATCCTCAAGGCCCAGGGTGAGGGCGTCGGCCTGGACAATGCCATCGACTTTGGGTCCTGGATGAAATGGCTGGCCATGCCCATGCTGATCATCCTGAAATATATCAACAATTTTGTAAATAATTACGGCCTGGCAATCATCATCCTGACGATCCTGATCAAAGTCATCTTCTGGCCCCTGGGAAACAAGAGTTACCAGTCCATGAAGGAGATGCAGAAGCTGCAGCCCAAGATGGTGGAACTTCGCGAAAAGTTTAAAGATGACAAGCAGAAAATGAGTCAGGAGACCATGGCCCTGTACAAGGCCCACAAGGTGAATCCCATGGGGGGATGCCTTCCCATGCTGATTCAGATCCCCGTCTTTTTCGGTCTCTACAAGACCCTGCTGTATGCCATCGAACTCCGCCATGCCCCATTTTTCTGGTGGATTCAGGACCTGTCGGCCAAGGACCCATACTACATCACCCCCATCATCATGGGGGCCACCATGTTTATTCAGCAAAAAATGAGTCCGCCCGCCGGCGATCCCATGCAGCAAAAGATCATGCTCCTGCTGCCGGTGATCTTTACGGTCCTCTTTCTGAATTTCCCCTCGGGGCTGGTTATCTACTGGCTGTTCAACAATGTCCTGAGTATCGGCCAGCAATACTACATTCTCAAAAAAAAGTGACAGAGAAGAGGTCATCATGGAAACTCACGAAATTGAAGGAAAAACAATAGATGAGGCCATTGAAAAAGCCTGTCGCGACTTCGGCGTTTCGCGAGACAAACTAAATATCGAGATCCTTTCGGAAGGATCATCCGGATTCCTGGGATTGGGCTCCAAAAAGGCCAAGATCAAGGCCGTCCTGCTTTCCATTGATGCGGCCCTGGGCATGCCCGTTTCGCCGCAACCGAAAACGACAGAAAAAGAAATGGCGGCAGAAATGACCCCGGCTGCATTTGACCGTCCGCCTGCGGCAGACGATGCCGGGATCGGGGAGCGGGCCAAAGCGGTGCTGGAAGGCATCCTGATCCACATGGGCATTGCGGCGCCGGTCAGCATTGAAGAAACGGCGGAATCCATTCTCCTGAATATCAAGGGCGATGGCGGCGGCCTCCTCATCGGAAGGCGCGGACAGAACCTGGATGCGATTCAATACATTGTAAACAAGGCGGCAAGCCGGTCCATCAATGGACGAAAGATGATCATTATCGATACCGAAGCCTATCGTAAAAGGCGGGAAGAATCCCTGGTCTCCCTGGCGGGGAAGCTCGGCGAGAAGGTCAAGAAAACGAAGAAGGCCGTCACCGTCAGTCATATGAATGCCCATGACCGCCGGATCATTCACCTGGCCCTGCAGAACGATGCATCGCTGACCACCAAAAGCAGGGGTGAAGGGGAATACAGGAAGATCGTCATCATTCCTTCAAAAAAGAACTAAAATGCCTTTTGAAGACACCATCGCCGCCATTGCCACCCCCCCCGGCGTCGGCGGCATCGGGATCATTCGGATCAGCGGCTCGCAGTCGGAAGCGATCGCCCGCCTCCTGTATCGATCCCCGAAGGGCTCGATTCCGTTCCAATCCCACCATCTTTATCACGGCCGGATCATTTCTCCCGCCACGGGACTCATCCTCGATGAAGTGCTGATCACCCTCATGCGGAAACCGCATTCCTACACCGGCGAGGACCTGCTGGAGATCCATGGCCACGGCAATCCTTTGATTCTGGAAGCCGTTCTTACCGAAGCGATCCGCGCCGGCGCGAGGCTTGCCGCACCGGGAGAATTCACGCGGCGGGCCTTTCTGAACAACCGGATCGACCTTACGCAAGCCGAGGCGCTCATGGGGCTGATGACAGCCAGAACCGGGCGGGGCCTGGAGATTGCCCACGCCCACCTTCAGGGCGCCCTGCACCGGCAAATCGAAACCTTTCGCCAGTCCCTGATTGAGATCCTGGCGGGACTGGAAACCGCCCTCGATTTTTCCGCAGACGAAGGGGAACACCCCCCTCCCGCCAACGCCGCAACGCAGCTCCAGACCGTTCTCGACCGGATCCAGGAATTGCTGGTCACATACCGTGAAGGCAAAATGATCCGGCAAGGCGCGAGCGCCGTGATCATCGGCCGCCCGAATGTGGGTAAATCAAGCCTCCTTAACCGGCTGCTGGGGGAGAACAGGGCCATCGTGACGGCGATTCCCGGCACCACCCGCGACCTCATTGAAGAGTCCATCGATATCCACGGCATTGCCGTCAGGCTGACCGATACGGCCGGGCTCAGAAATCCCGATACTATCATAGAAAAAGAAGGAATTGACCGCGTCTGGGAGAAGCTGTCCGCGGCGGATCTGGTCATTCCTGTTTTCGACGGCAGTACGCCGCTGACCGGGGAAGACCAGGATCTCCTGGAAAAGACAAAACAACAAAATATCATCCCCGTTATCAACAAGGCGGACCTGGAGCATCTCCTCAGCGACGAGGCATTGCAAGGATGGCTGCCCCAAGCAAGACCTCTCCGGATCTCGGCAAAAACGGGGGCCGGCATCCCGGCCCTGAAGGAGGCCATTTACCGGCGGCTGGCCGGAGATCAGGCTGAGCAGACCGACGGCAGCGTGATCACACTGATCCGTCACAAAACCGCCCTGGAAAAAACAATCGGGCATCTGATGCAGGTGCGGGAAAGTCTGGCAAACGCCATGTCCTATGAATTTGTTGCCTTCGACCTCCGGGAAGCCCTGGACAGTCTCGGCGAGATCGTGGGTGTCACGACAACCGAGGATGTCCTGGACCGCATTTTTTCAACCTTCTGCATCGGAAAATAGATCACGACGGAATATATCCATCAATTGTATTTACAACTCGCCCCCTTTTCAGTATATTGATCCAAAATACAAAGGCCGGAGGTACGGTCATCATGCAGAAAGTCTATAGTATTCTTTTGGGACTCCTGGTCGGCTGCCTTTTCATCACCGACGGATACGGTCAGCAGCAATGCGTGAACACCGAAGGAGAGGCGGCGATCGTCAACAACGACGTCCCCTCGGCCAGGATGGAGTCCATCGCCCGGGCAAGATGGGCGGCCATCGAGCAGGTCGTGGGGGTGGATGTTAAAGCGGGGAGTTTCGTGCAAAATTTCATGCTGGTGGATGACGTTATCAAGACACAGGTGGGGGGTGTCGTCAAGAGCCACAAGGTTCTAAAGGAAGAAAACAAGGGCGATACGCTGCTGGTCAAGATCAATGCCTGCATCGAACCCAGCAAGGCGCAGCAGGCGGTTTCTTCCCTGGCGCTCAACAGCGCCGTCGCCGTTTTCATCCCGGCCAAAAAGTTAAGTCACGAATTCGAGGAAACGAATATCGTCTCGGAAACCCTGATCGGCAAGCTGATCGAACAGGGTTATACGGTGAATGATATCGCGCCCTCCAGCACCGTGGACGCCGCCGTCATCGACAGGGCCGCAAAGACGGGCAACTACCTGACGCTCCGAAGCACCATGTACAAATTTCTTTCCAATGTCCTCATCATCGGCAAGATTGACCCCAATATCTCCGTCCGCAAAGGGGAGAATATCGGCTACGGATTAAGCATGCCCTTCTCCAACGTGACCGTGCGGATGACCTACCGCATCGTCGCCCGGAACAGCAAAACCGGTAATATGGACATTCTGACGGCCGGTACGGCCGAGGGGAAAGGACTGGCCAACAGCGCCGAAGACGCCGCCGCCAGCGGCCTCAAGGATCTGGTGGAAAATCTGACGCCCAAAATCCTGGACAAGATGGCCCAGTATATCCAGGGCAATGTCAAAAAGGTCAGGATCAGGGTCAATGGTGTAACCGATGTGGAAACAAACATGGAGGTTAAAAGCATGCTGCAGAACATCGTCTGGGTCTCCGGTGTGGAGGAAGCGCAGATGGGCGAATTCACCGTGGGCTACCCGGAAAACAGCATTTATCTGGCAAACAGCATCAAACAGAAGGGTAATTACACCGTTGAGAATTTTACGCCCTATTCCATTACGTTCGTTTATCAGAAATAAGGAGGGATAAAATGCCTGGTCATCCTGAAAAACGCCGCCATCTGCATCTGGCAACATTCGTATTGCTGCTCCCCTTGGTCCTTATGGCCACAGGCTGTGCAACAAAAATCAAAGTGAACATGCTGAAACCCGCACAGTATCATCAGGCGTCCATGACGAAGGCCGTCGCGGTCCTGCCTTTCAGCGGTAAGAACGGCGGTGAGTTTGCAGCCGAACTGGAAGGGGTTCTGGGGAGCATCAACATTGACGACAAGCCCTATTTTACCCTGGTCGACCGGGCCGCCATCGATAAAACCATGTCGGAACAACAATTTTCCCAGAGCGGCCTGATTGATTCCAAAACGGCTGCGCGAATCGGTCAGATGGTGGGGGCGCAGGGCATTTACACGGGCACCGTCACGCTGTCCAAATCCACGGATAGCCCCTATACGGAGAAACGTTCCGAATGCGTCCAGCGTCAAATTAAAAAGGACGATAAGGGGAATCAATACGAGGGGAACTGCATCCGTTACCGGAATTACAACGTGAACTGCACAAAGCGGGTGGCCCAGTTTGCCGCATCCCCCAAGCTGATCGAAGTGGCCACGGGTAAAATCCTTTATACCCATAACCTGGAGGGATCGGCCAATTCCGCCGGCTGTGAAGATGGAAATGCCGTCAAAGGGCCGGAAGAACTCATGGAGGCGGCAAAAAATATAGTAAAACGGGATTTTCGAAAGGATGTTGCGCCCTTCTATGAAACACGGGAAGTTGCCCTTCTGGATTCAACGGACGGCATCGATTCCAGTACGGCCAAGGAAAAGTTAA
>JAPLJM010000322.1 GCA_026388595.1 Deltaproteobacteria bacterium | reverse complement strand
GCCGAATCCGGCATCGTGACCGCTGAATCCGGACAACACCGGAAAACGGTCACGATCCGCCGGATCGATCGGTCACGATGCTCCGGATTCGCCGGTCACGATCAACCGGATTCAGCGGTCACGTTCGGCCGGAATACGCAGGGGCCGAAGACGCGCCCGCCAGTAGCAGCTTGCGCAACTGCAGCCGGTCCTGATCGCGGCGGATCAGTTCGCGCACGTATTCGCTGCTGGTGCCATAGCCGCGCTGGCTGACCTGCTCATCCACGAAGGACTTCAGGGTGTCGGGCAGGGAAATGTTCATCGTGCTCATGCCGGCAGCTCAGATGGCTTGGCAAAAATTGGCAAGATCTCCGCGCCGAGTGGCCGATGCATGAGCCTGCTGTGTTTCCAGCGGAACCCGCTGCCGACCGACTGGGTGGGCAGCGTGAGGTGATGGCCGGGTTCGATACGTGATCGGCTTACTAGCCCTCGATCACCCGCGCCACATCACTACGGCATTCGGCGCACTTCCCCACCAACAGCAAGTCGCCACCCTTGAGGGTGCTGCTGAAATTGGTGATCGTTGTTTCGTGACGGCACTGCCCACACCAAACGTTGGACAGCAGTCGCTGGCGAATGTCGGCAGGGATGGACTCCCAGCGCTGGCGGGCTGGCTTGGTGAAAGTGGGCAGTGATTCGATGGTCATGATTCAGCGGACCCAGCGACGGGCGTCCTTCAAGAGCAGCAGTAATTGCTGCTCGCGCAGGGGCGATGCGATGAAACCGAACCGGATGTAGAGCCTCGCCGCTTCTTCATCGATGGGGTGGGTCAGCATGGCACGGATGCCGGCCTGCTCGGCAATCAGCATCGTGCGGCGAATCGCATCCTGCAGCAGACCAAAACCGATACCTTGCCCCTGATCGTGAATTGATACCGCCAGCCTCGCCAGGATTACCACGGGCAAAGGGTACTGCCCCACCCCCTTGCGGATGCGCTCCGGGGCCTCCAGCGTGTCGACTTGTCCCACGGTCAGGCTGAAGTAGCCCGCCACGCGGCCATCGTCCTCGGCAACGACGAAGGTCTTGGCCGAGCCACTGCCCTGCGCCTGGCGGGCGTGGCGCAACAGCCAGTCATTCAGCGCGGGCTTGCCGCAATCAAAACCCTCCAGCCGATGCTGGGCGGCCAGAGGCTCCGGTGCATGCAACGTCACTTCGTGTCCCAGGGCGTCCTACGGGCAAACAGGTCGCGCAAACCCTCGTTGGTCTGTTCGGGGCGCTCCAGCAGATCCATCAGGGCCTGATACTGGCTGCCCGAGACCATGAACAATCGCTGATCGAGCAGGGTCTGCTCGGCGGCCAGGCAAGCGCTGTCGAGAATGAAGTCGGTCAGCGACTTGTGGGCCACCTCGGCGGCACGACGCAGCACCGCCTCCTGTTCAGGGGTGGCGCGCAGCCCAAGTCGGGCAGAGCGGGCGGAAGGCGAAGATGCACCGGCAGCCATGGCAGCACCTCTTGTGTTTGATCAATTGCCGCAATGTTAGTACAAGTGACGTACATTGTCTAGTTCGGCGCACTGGTGGCCGGTGACCTTGGTTGACGATGAACATAGAGACGACTCCGGCCGAGAAGGTGGCCGATTCCGGACGTTCCGGATGGTGGCCGCCCGCAGCACTGATGGCCGGAGCCCCGCGTGGCGCGGGGATTTCGGGCAAGAAAAAGGGCCCGGAGATTGTCCGAGCCCTTGTGTAGGGTGGCGGACGGTTGACCACGTGACGACTGGCTTCCCGAGCTGATGAGCACTGGCGCGGGGTGCTCCGGGTCAATGCGAAACTCCAGACGGCCACCGGAGAATTCGTCGTCATTCCGGAGATCCGCCGGAACCGATCCTGTACCCCGTCGCCCGGTAGCCGCGCTGGCGCTTGTCCCACATCCGCAGCAGCGCCGGCTAGCCGGTGGAGAGGAGAACACGTGGCGCGTCGGGCGGCAGGGCATCAGCCGCCATGTGTTTCGTGGAACAGAAACATCAAAGCGCTGCGCAGTTCCTGTAATGTTTGTTCCAGGGCCACAGCAGTCAGTTGATTGCGATTGATGAAGGCCGCCCATTGCACGAGCTTCTGTTGATCGCTCGAAAACTGCTTGCTCAGGCCAGTCGGCACCCCTGAGGGCTTTCTTGTACCGCGGCGATTCAGGGCGGCCTCGACCGCCCGGACGAGAATGTCCCGGTCTAATTCGGAGTCTCGCAGAATGATCCACAAGTCGAAGTAATCCTTCATGCGAGTGTTGGCCATACCCATGGAAATGATGGCCACCAGCTTCTCGGTCACCAGCGTATACCGTGGATAGACCCGTAAGGTCGGTGCATGTTCGACTCGACGGGAGAACCGGAAGCTCGGGTCAGCCCTAGCTAGGGTGCGCCCTGACTTGTGCGGCAGGATTGCGAGTATATAAAATCCGATTTTATGATAGCCGAGCAAGCGGCGAGGCCGCCGTTGGATCATTAAATCAGAAGGGTTGATAATGGCTTCTATAGCTGCAGCAGGTCGCATCTCGGTCTCTACTAATCTACCCGACCTGGGAGGCTCTGTCCACGGCGCCAGGGCGAGGGAAGCCACTCTCGTTGCCAAAGCCATCCCCGGCTCTCCGCGTTTTCTGCTTCCTTCAGCGGGAGAGCAGATGCGCCTTGCAAAAACAGGAAAGTTTCTTCAACTCAGGTGGTCGACGAGCGGATCCTTGCAAAAAAATGATCCGCGTTCTTTTGTTGGTGACATTAAATACATCAAGAAATTGCGATTCAACTTCGAAGTGGCAAATCTAAAGTCTTGCCAGAAAGCGGACGATCATTATACAAAAAAGGTGGAAGGAAGGGAGGCGGGATTATATAAGTTTGTCGATGCATCAGGGAGCTTGGGCTACATGATCGGGAGTGGAAAAAATTACGTGGTCCTGACAGGCGTCAGCACGCCAGAGGGGGCCGGCGACATTCTGCCGGGCAAACCCATTAGGCCTGAGAGTTCGGAAAGTAGTGACGGCTTTAGGCCACGTGTTGGTGGGCCGATAGACGATGCGATTCTCAATGCCTCATACAAGGTGGCAAATAGTGTCGAGAATTTGGTTTTTTATTGCACCCGTTGACACTCAAGAGTCGTCCCTGATCATTCCATAACCCATTGATCAGAAACGAGTTTAGGGGTGTTTTCGGATAACATATCTCGCAGATATCGTGGTGTGACCCGCTGATTTCTGGGAGTTCTCGATGACCGACTCGGCTGATTTCTTCCGAGG
>JAPLJM010000017.1 GCA_026388595.1 Deltaproteobacteria bacterium | reverse complement strand
CCCCAGATAAGCCTTGATCACGACAGGGTTCTCCCGGATTTCGGCGGCCGTCCCCTCGGCGATCTTCTCGCCGTAATCCAGGACGATGATGCGGTCGGAGATGCTCATAACCATGCGCATGTCGTGCTCGATCATCAGGATGGCGATCTGCTGCTCGCTGCGGATCTTCAGGATCAGCCCCTCCAACTCGTCCGTTTCCCGGGGGTTCATCCCGGCGGCGGGCTCATCCAGAAGGAGCAGGAAGGGGTCCGTGGCCAGGGCGCGGGCGATTTCCAGACGCCGCTGCGCCCCATAAGGCAGATTCTTGGCCAGCAGGTTCACCCCGTCGGCAAGACCGATCCGCTCGAGGATCTCATGGCTTTTGCCCACAATGGCCGCCTCCTCCCGGCGGGTGGCGCCGTCGCGGAAGACAGCTCCGATAACCCCGGAACGGGACCGGCAGTGGCGGGCCACCATCACGTTTTCCAGAACCGTCATATCGGGAAAGAGGCGGATATTCTGGAAGGTCCTGGCCAAGCCGTGCTCCGTTACCTTATGAACCGGCAACCCATTGATCCGCTGTCGCTTTTTCCCGGGCGGCGAAATGAAAATATCTCCGGTTGTGGGTGTGTAAATGCCCGTGATGCAATTGAAAAAGGTGGTTTTCCCCGCACCGTTGGGGCCGATCAGGGCCACAATCTCGCCATCCTGCACATTCAGGTTGATCTTGGCAAGCGCCCGCAGACCGCCGAAATCCATGGTCAGATCTCTCACGTCCAGCAGGGGTTCTGCACCATCCGCTCTGAATTGTGCGTTTTGAGTTTTGGCTTCCATCGTCTTCAAAGCAAAGGCTGAATATTTTTTACGGTTTCTTTCCCGTGATACTCATAGGTCCGGCGGATACCGCTGATGATGCCCTGGGGACGGAAGACCATCATGATCACCATGATAACGCCGAACAGGAGCATCCGGTAATCGCTGAAAGCGCGCAGATATTCCGGCAGCAGCACCAGGATGAACGCCCCCAGGGCAACGCCCAGAATGGAGCCCATGCCGCCCAGGACCACCATGGACAGGATCATGGCGGATTCGAGAAAGGTGAAGCTGGCGGGGTTGACGAAGGTCGTCTTGGCGGCAAAAATGACCCCTACCAGGCCGGCCCAGGTGGAACCCAGGGCAAAGGCCGTCATTTTTGCCTTTGTTTTGTCGATGCCCATGGCCTGGCAGGCAATTTCATCTTCCCGGAGGGCGATCCAGGCGCGGCCGATCCTGGAATTCTGCAGCCGCTGTATGACAAAAATTGTAAAGACGCACAGGGCAATCATCAGAAAGTAGAGGTAAATCGTTGCCCCCTCAAGATTCATTTCCATGCCGAAGAATCCCGGCCGGGGAATGCCGGAGATCCCGCTGGGTCCGAAAGAGAAGGCGTTCCAGTTTTCCAGAACCAGCCGTGTGATCTCGCCGAAACCCAGGGTCACAATGGCCAGATAATCCCCCCGCAGACGCAGCACGGGAAACCCGAGCAGGATGCCGAACAGGGCGGCGACGAGCCCCCCCAAGGGCAAGGCCATCCAGAAGCCGATGCCGAAATGGTAATTCAAGAGGGCATAGGTATAGGCACCCGCCGCGTAGAAGGCGGCATAGCCCAAATGCAGCAGGCCTGCCTGGCCCACAACGATGTTGAGGCCCAGAGCCAGCACCACGTACATCAGGGCAGTGACCATGATATTTACCTGGTACGTGGAAAAGAGGAAAGGAAAGGCCAGGGCGGCGGCCGAGAGAATGAGCAGTGCCGGCCGATAAATCTTCGGATCTTCCTCAAGCTGCTGGATGATGGTCTTTTTCCCCGGCTTTTCCTTGTCGGCGCGTCTTTTCATCCCCGTCGTCTTTTCCATCAGGGCGCGCCAGGCAAGGGAGATCAGGAAACTGCCGAC
>JAPLJM010000301.1 GCA_026388595.1 Deltaproteobacteria bacterium | reverse complement strand
GCGGTATTATAACCCCTCTGCCGGTACGCTGTGAACTGCGGGATGGCGATGGCGGCCAGGATGCCGATAATGGCGATGACGATCATCAACTCAATCAATGTGAAACCTTTTTGCCCTTTTCTTCTGCGGAATGCTTTCATGCTTTTTCTCCCCCTTTGATATCAATTTTTCGGTTTACTTACCCTGTGGCTTCAATCACCTGCCTTTCCATGCTGTCGATAATAGTCAAGCTATTTTTTTAACCACTTTACGGGTGACATAAACATTCGTTCTGAGAAATGGTAAGCAATTAATATGCCAGGCAAGAACTAATCGGTGATATTCACCAACGAACCGTAAATTTCACCTGATTCGGCATATATCCCGCTGTTTCATCATGAATTTCTCATCCCACTGGAATCAGCTTCCAGAGGAGATCCTATTTTGACTTTACAGGGGATCGACGTTCATGATAGATGGCCATATCATTCATAACATGCCGTTTTAGTTGAACCCGGACAACCATGCCTGATGCGCTTCTCCAGCAGGGTTTTACCCTTCTCATCTTAGCCGTCTTTCTTTTCGTTGCGATCGGACTGGGACGGCTCGTATTATCCGGCATCAACACCCCCTTCACCTCTTTCGGTGAAATGATCTTTTATTCCTCGGGGATCGGATTTGGCGTCGCCGGTTATTGCATCTTCTTTCTCGGATTGTTTGACGGTTTTCACCCTCTGCCCATTCGCATCCAGTTGATTTTCCTTCTGGTCGTGTCGTTAGCCGGGTGGATGTGGGCGCCGAAACCGTCCATCAAAGGCAATCTTCAAAAGCTTTACTCCCCATGGAACACTGTTGCCTTCTTTTTGCTGCTTCTGTGCCTTTCGGCCGGCCTTCTTCTGACCCTGACGCCGGAAATCGGCAAGGATGCCCTCATCTACCACCTCGCCGTGCCCAAGCTTTTCCTCAAGCATCAGGGGTTCACCTTCATCCCCGGGAATATCTTTTCGAATTATCCCCTGCACAGTGAAATGCTGTTCCTGGCCGGATTATATCTGCAGGGCGATATTCTGGCCAAGGGATTGCACTTTATCATGCTTCTCATGATCCTGCTGGGGATGGACCAATTTATCCGATACCGGATGAGAAAGCATGATTTCCCCGTTTTGAGCCTGTTGATTTTCTCGACAATCCCGTCCGTCTTCCTGATCGCGCATATGGCCTACAATGATCTCTTCGTGACGTTCTATTCGATGGCCGCGGTCTTCGCCTTTATCATCTGGCATGATCGCTCTGAAAAGGCATGGCTGATTCTGAGCGGTCTTTTTACGGGATTGGCCATGGCCAGTAAATACACGTCGCTCCTGCTGCCTTTCCTCGGATGCCTCGGTGTTTTATGGGCAGCCCGCGATCATCGTTTCCGCCTGGGCGGGGCACTCCGCCACCTGCTTCTTTACGTCTCCGTGCTGACCATTGTCGGAAGCCCTTTCTATCTTAAAAACTGGATCGTGACGGGCAATCCCTTCTATCCATTTCTCTACAGTATTTTTGGTGGCCGGGGGTGGGATCCACAGCAGGCCCAATTCTATGACTTTTTTGTCCAGAGCCTGGGCATGGGCAGAACCATCCTGGACTACATCCTCCTGCCCTGGAATTTGAGTTTTCTGGCGAAGATGGACAGCCCTCAATTTGACGGCATTATCGGCCCGATCTTCATCGCCACGCTGCCTTTTGCCATCGGCATCCGCAGGCCGGCAATGGCGATGAAAATCATGGGAACCTACTGTTTTATGACGTTTTTATTCTGGGCCTCCTCGGCTCAGCAAATCCGATACCTGATCCCCGCTTTTCCTTTTCTGGCCATCATCGCGGGTTCCATCCTGACGCACTACAAGAAAAACAAAGCGATTATGTATCTGCTCGTATTCCTGATTTCAGGAAGTCTCGCCTTGAACGGGTACCATGTTTCCCGCGATTTTATGAAAATAGCGCCTGTCCCTGTCATCGTTGGAAAAGAAGACAGGCACGCCTTTCTGGGACGAATGCTCCCGTCCTACGGCATGTTCGATTTCATGAACCGCCACCTGGCCCAGGATGCAAAGATATTCCTCATCTATATGAAAAACTTTACATTTCTCTGTGACCGCGAATGCTATTCGGATGCGATGTTTGAGTCTTACACAATCGAAAAAATGCTTTCCCGGGCATCAACCCCGGCAGAGGTTTACTCGATGCTCGCGGAAAGCAACTTCACCCACATCCTCTTTGACATCAATTACATCCATGGCCCTCTGAGCACGCTCACACCCTCCGAACAGGACCTCTTTCGAGCCTTTACGAAAGAGCATCTTGAATTGGCAAGGGCGGATCGATCCTACTTTTTATACCGCATCAAGGAATGACAACTTCAAAAAAAGCCCGGATTCTGCATCGCGCTGCACCCTTCGTCAATGCGGCGCATATCCCAATATCTTGTCTTGACACGTCCTATGATAAAATAATAGAGTGCACAGGCAAGCTTGCAGAGATTTGATGATAAGGGTCTGCTGAGCATCATCCGGAGAGCCCATGTACGAAGCAACCATCAAAAAATCCTTTTCCGCCGCGCACATCCTGAAGGAAATCGGGGGAAAGTGTGAAGATCTCCATGGACATAATTTTGTCGTGGATGTCACCGTCAAGGGGGAATCCTTAAACAAGGAAGATCTCTTGATTGACTTCCGGATTCTGAAAAGATGGACGAATGAAATCCTGGAACAGCTTGATCATAAATACCTCAATCAAATTGATATTTTTAAGGGCATGAATCCCTCATCAGAGCAGATCGCCCGATACATCCAT
>JAPLJM010000100.1 GCA_026388595.1 Deltaproteobacteria bacterium | reverse complement strand
GCGGCAATATTTTCCCGGCCGCCCTCTTCCCGGTCGATGAGGGCGATGACCCGGTCAACGATCAGCCCCGCCTCCCGCGCCCGCTCGATGGCCGTGATCGTGGAGCCGCCGGTGGTGATGACATCGTCGAGAATCACCACGGATTCACCCGGCTGCACATTCCCTTCGATAGCCGACCTTGTCCCGTGCCCCTTTGCATCCTTCCGGACAATAAAGGATTTGATCGGTTTTCCCTTCTGATAGGAGATCACGGACAGGGCATTGGCAATGGGATCGGCGCCGAGGGTCAGGCCGCCCGCTGCAGAAATATCGGCATCGGTCAGCATCTCGAAAATGATCTCGCCGATCAGATTCATCCCTTCCGGGTCCAGCGTGGTGGGCTTGCAGTTGAAGTAGTAGTTGCTGGTCTTGCCCGAGGCCAGGGTGAAGGGCGGATCATCGCTGTATTTAAAGGATTTTGCGATAATCATGTCGGCCAGTCTTTTTTTCTGCTCATGAATGGTCATCTTAATGAAGTCTCCTTTATTTTGCTTTTCCGATCAGTTTTTCCACAACCCGGACCGCCTCGACGCCGTCTTTGGCATAGGCCGCCCCCAGCGAGTCTGCATAGGCCTGGGTCACCACCGCGCCCCCCAGGATAAAGCGCATCGGCAGTCCTTCTTTTGCAGCCAGATCGATCACTTTTTTCATGTGGACCATGGTTGTGGTCATCAGGGCGGACAGGCCCACCACATCGGGTTGCCGCTCTTTCATGGCGGCGATGATGGCGTCCGCGGGCACGTCCTTGCCGAGATCGATGATTTGATACCCGTAATTCTTCAACATCAGGGCAACAATGTTTTTGCCGATATCATGAATATCCCCTTGGACCGTGGCCAAAAGGATGGTGCCTTTATGATCGCGGGCCACTGCCTGATGCTGCAGCCGAGGCTCCAAGTGGGAAACGCCCAGGCGCATGGCCTCGGCGCTGGCGATCAGCTGGGGTAGAAAGTAGGTTTTTTTGTCAAACAAGTCGCCGACCTGGATGATCGCCGGAATCATGATATCATCCACCAGGCGGCCGGCGGCCACGCCCGATGTCAGGGCGGCCTCGACCAGTGCGACCATGTCCTCACGGTTGCCGTCGAGGATGGCCTGATGGATTTTTTGGTCGGGCGTGGCCGCTTCTGTTGGTTCCACCTGCGGCGCCCGCGCAAAATGCCGGATATAGGCCGCTGCGTCCCGGTCCCTCTGCATCAGCACATCTGCGGCCCGCTTGGTGTTCATCAGTTCTTCGCTGGCAGGATTGACAATGGCCATCGTGAGCCCCAGGGCCTGGGCCATGGCCAGGAAAGTGGCATTGATCCACCGGCGCTCCGGCATCCCGAAGGAGACGTTGGAGAGGCCCAGGATCGTCCGGCAGTGCAGTTTTTCCGTGCACCACTGCACCGTCTTCAGCGTCTCCGCCGCGGCCCGGGGATTGGATGCCACGGTCATGACCAGCCCGTCCACGACAAAATCATCCTTCGTCAGGCCGTAATGCCGGGCTTCCCGGTAGACTGCCTGGATGATGGATTTGCGTTTTTCCGCGCTTTCGGGGACTTCCCCCTCCGTAAGCGGCAGCAGGATGAACATGGCGCCGTATTTTGCGGCCAGCGGCAGGAGTTTTTCGTACTTGTCCTTTTCCCCGGAGATGGAATTGATGAGCGCCCGGCCAGGGTACTGACGCAGGGCGGCCTCGATGGTCTCCACTTTCGGGGAATCGATGACCAGCGGCAGCTCCGTGCTGGCGGCCAGCAGGTTAACGATCTGCCGGATGGTTTTCACTTCGTCGATACCCGGCATGCCAACGTTGACGTCCAGCAGGTCCGCCCCTTGCTGTTCCTGCTCCCGGGCGATCTGCCGGACCAGGGTCATGCGGCCCTCCAGGAGTTCCTGCTGCAGGGCCTTCTTTCCTGTGGGGTTGAGGCGCTCCCCGACGACGCAAAGCGGTTTCATGGGGTCCAGAATCCGATGGCGCCGGGATGAGCTGAGGGCGGCAAAGCCCTTCCAGCGCGGAGCCAGGGGTTGCTCTGTCAAGGTTGCCTGCTTCAATGCCGCGATGTGCGCAGGCATGGTCCCACAGCAGCCGCCCATCAGATTGACGCCGGCCTCCGCAAAGGGCTTGCCGAAGGGGGCAAATTCCGCCGCAGACATGTCGAAGACCGTCTTCCCGCCCACAAGCCGGGGGAGCCCTGCATTGGGTTTGGCGGCCAGCGGTACGGTTGCATAAGGTTTCATGGCTTTGATGAAAGAAAGCATGTTGTCCGGTCCGGTGGAACAGTTGCAGCCCACCGCATCGGCGCCAAGGCTCTGCAAGGTGATCAGCGCGGTCACCGGGTCGGTCCCGTTGAGCGTCCGTCCATCCGGCTCATACGTCATGGTCACCATCGTAAAATGGTCGCTGCATTCCTTCACGGCAATCAGAGCGGCCCGCGCCTCCTGGATGTCCATCATGGTCTCAATGACGAAGAGATCGACGCCCCCCTCCAACAATCCCAGGACTTGCTCCTTGAAGATCGCCACCGCCTCTTCAAAGGCCAGATCGCCGAAGGGTTCGACAAAACGGCCGGTGGGGCCGATGTCTCCGGCAATGAAGGTCCGCTTCCCCACGGCGGCCCTCGCCAGCCGGGCCAGGGTCCGGTTGATTTCATGTACATTTTCGATCCCGTATTCATGCAGCTTGAAGCGGTTGGCCCCGAAGGTGCAGGCATAGACAATGTCCGCACCGGCCTGTGCATAAGCCCGGTGGATCTCCTGGATGGCTTCCGGATGCTCGCTGCACCAGGCTTCCGGGCAGACGCCCGGCGGCATCCCCCGCTTCTGCAGCTCCGTCCCCATGGCTCCGTCCAGAATGAGGATCTTTTTCTTCAAAAGATTGATTATTTTTGATTTTTTCGTCAATGACAGTCTCCTGATTCTTCTGATCTGCTATTCGAGACCTTTGAAAAATGGCTTCGCCGCCGCTCAAAAATCTTTTTCGCTTCCATGAATGTTGTTATTACCGGATGATTAAATAAAAGCTGTTAACTTCCGTACTGGAAAGGCGAAAAACATTTGACTCGCCGCTTGCGAACCATTTTTCGCCGGTCTCCGTGCTACAGCGCGATCCCAGAGATGGCGGTGACGGATTTTTCCGGGATGAGCATGCAGCCTGCCGTGATGGCAACCCCGATCTTCTCCATCGCCAGGAGGCGATGCATCGTCTGCTGGTTTTCCAGCGAGAGATCGCCGTAGCCCGCGGAATAGCGCGCCGTTAAGAGGCGCTTCCCCTCCCGGCGCAAGGTCTGACGGTAGCAGGCCATGATCCAGTCCAGCGCCGCATCCACGATTTCGCCGGCGGCGGCGTCCAGGACCACCCCCCTGGTGATGTTGCCGCCCGCGGCGTCTTCCTGAATGGCCGTCATGATTTCAGGTCCCGCCGTCGCCCCAATGAGGAGGATTTCTTCGCAGTCCCCCAGAAATTTTATAAGCTGGCGGATTTCAAAAGTCGCCCCCTCCGGCAGCCTGACAATTGTTTTTCCCTCGCGCAGAAGCGGCAGACGCCGGGCCGCACCCTGCAGCCGGATGAGCGACAGGGCCTTTTTGATCGATTTTTCCGTCTCCGCCCTCTCCTGCGGACTCAAGCCGGTAATGCCTTTCCGGTAGCCCAGCCGCCGGTAGATCTGGTCGAAGGGGGGGGTGATGGCCATGCCGTTGAAATAATGGA
>JAPLJM010000262.1 GCA_026388595.1 Deltaproteobacteria bacterium | reverse complement strand
TTCTTTCGGCCCTAAGATAACCTCGAAAGCAATCGTAAACAATCAGTGCAACGATGAATATGAGATGGGAGAAAGTCGGTTATGGGGGTCAGCATATTTGGCGTTTGAGATCGGAGTTTGTCCGATGGGACATGGGGAAATGGTTGAATAGGTCTGGTTTTGTTGATATCGTGAAGAAGATATTTCCAGGATTGACGGAAATATTGGTCGCCGTCAGATCTGTTAAAGAGATCCAGTCACAATTTGTAAATATAATCTCCTTTCACATGCCTCAGGCAGCAATAGGAATTCTTTAGTCGATCTTAATTTATTATTGTGATTTACCATATAAGAAATCGTACCTGGTAGTAGATTGCCCAGCCCAGCAAATCTTCTTGAGCATTATTCATCTTCAAAATTATTCCAGATATCCTCAGTAAATCCAAGGCTCGCCGCCGCGCGTTGTTCTTGGTAATTTAAGTCTTCCCATAATTTATTGGTGCTTGCTGGCGCTTCATTTCTATCCCATTTGTCCGCTTGCCAGCCGAGGAGAGTCCAGAGTTCTTTTTCCTTGCTGCTCAGATCCGCCCACGACAATTTTTCCCAGATTCCCGGATTGCCTTTCATGTCTCGTACGTCCATGGCTGCCTCCCTCTGCATCTTGCATTGAGTCGAGTAGACCGGTTTCTCCCGATTCTACAGGTTGTTGTTTCTTCTCACATCACCGTCTGGTACCCAAGAGGTGCCACATTATTTCAACGATCACCAGTTGAAGAATTAGAGTCTTCACAAGCAGGCATAACCGGATGAACCTCAATAAATGCCCATCTGGCAACCGCCGGCGAGCGTGGCGCCAAGTTCCCGGCATTCTTCCAAGATCTCGTCCGTTATCAGGCCTTTGGAAATGACGGGGGGATAGACTTTCTTTAACTTGTAGCCCAGCGCGATCCTTTCAATTGCGTTCAGGGCGCCTGTCCCGTCATTGCCGGCACTGATGAAGACAACGTAAGGTTTGCGGAAGACCCTGTCCTGGGCGGCGACATACGTGCGGTCAAAAAAGTCCTTAATCATTCCCGACATATAACCAAAGTTTTCCGGCGTGCCGACAGCGAGTCCATCCGCTGTCAGCAGGTCTTCAAGCGTCGCCTCCCCGGCCCTTTTCAGCATGACCTCTACATGCTCGATGCTGCCGGCGCCTTCGGCCACGGCCAGCGCCATTCTTTCGGTAGTTCCCGTTTGCGAGTGATAAACGATCAGGATCCTGGCCATTATTTTGCAAACCTTTGATGGTTATTTTTTTACTTCATTGAGAAGTTCCAGTTCCTTGGCGGTGATATAGAACTCAGCGTATCCGCATTGCTTACAGCTGAAGACATCAAACCCCGTTGATTTGTCATGCATGCCGTAGTTGTATCCGCGCTTGAGAAAACCCAGCCGGATCGCATGAAAAGTATTGACGTCATTCTCATTTAGAATGACCATTTCCTCATCGGGATGATTGATGCAATAGACCTTGTCGCCCTTTCGCGGCATCTTGTTGCTCCTTTCTTGTCTGTTTTAATCGTTGAACCAACGGGTCAAATTTTCTACTGCCCCTCCAAAAGAAAGACATGGAAACCCCAGGGCGGAAGATCAACATAAAGCCCCGGCTGCAATAGCTCACTGCCATTTACCTCATAAATGTGATTGGCGAAAGATTCAATCAACGACCAGGACCTGTCGATCAGATCGTTCCAGGGAAGCTGCACCTGTCCCTGCGCCGCCGTATGGGAAAGATTGACAACGATCAGATATCTTTCCTGGTCATCCTTCCAGCACCAGGCCACCAGGTTTTCATAACCAGCATTGTCGGGCCAGCCGCTCTGCTCACAGAGTCGCCATTCCCCGTTTCTGAGACAATCCCGGCTCAGGATCTTTAAGAGCTCGTTGTAGAAAGCCTGGATATCCGGATCAAGGGGTTCGGCGGGACGACGTCCCAGAAAAACGGGAAGGCGGATTTTTCTGCCCTCAAATTGTCCCTCATGAAAGAGTCTGGCGCCCGGGATGGTGGCCATGGTTACGGCTGCCGCACGCTCTCGCTGAGGCGAAAAAGCCGCTGCGGCGCGGGGCTCGTCGTGGTTTTCGATGAACCGGACCAATCTGTCCTGATAGGACCGATCAGCGCACAGGTGCAGCCGGACAGTTTCAGCGTTTCCATGTTCCAGGCGGTCATAGAGCCGTTTATCATAACAGAAATCAAACCCCTGTTGCTGGAGCTGCCATTCCAGTCCCCAGTATGCTTCGGCCATGAAAAGAAAGTGAGGATGTTTTTTCCGGATAGGCCGGATCAGCTCCGTCCAGAACTCCCTCGCCGGCTGGATGCCGGCACGCGGCCCCCAGGTCTGTGCAAAGACAGGGTTCATCGTCAGCATGGCCATATCACAGCGGATGCCGTCGCACTGCCCGGCAATATCCGAAACCGTTTCGATCATGGCCTGGCGCATTTCCGGATGGAATGCGTTGAGTTGCAGGACATCCGGCCAGGCGGGATAATGAGGATCGCGCCCGCAGGCGAAAACCCAATTGCCGGCCGCCATAAATGAGCCGTCGGCCCTCTTGTGGTCTTCCACAGTGCCTTGAACAAAATATTCAGGATGTTCCATCACCCAGGGGTGATCCGGTGCGACATGATTGGGAACAAAATCAAGGATCAGCCGAATTTTCCTTTCTGCCAGCAAGCAGTGCGCCTTTGCCAGCCCCTCGGGGCCGCCAAGATGCATATCCACAACATAGTTTCGCACACAATAGGGCGATCCGACATTATCTTCCAGTGAAAAATCGGGGAGAGCTTGCTGAAAGTCTGCAACGAGACCTTTATTTTGCATCGCAATCCGGATGCCCGCGGGACTGCGTTCCCAGACCCCCATGAGCCACAGAGCATCAATCCCCAGGCCA
>JAPLJM010000002.1 GCA_026388595.1 Deltaproteobacteria bacterium | reverse complement strand
GCTGAAAAGAAGGAATTTGGAGCTGGAGACTGATTTAAAATACAAGATTGCGGAACTGGAAGAAGCAAATAATAAACAAAGGGGATTTAAAGAGGAAAGGGATTCTGTACGCACGAAAGTCGATTCGCTGCTGGAGTTGCTTCAGGATATCGGTGTTCCCAAGTAGACGTTAAGGATTGACGTTGAAAAAGCAATATCAAATCAGAGTACTGGGGCAGGACATTTCAGTATTGAGCGATTCTGGGGATGAGCATGTAGGTGCTGTCGTTTCTTATGTCAATGATAAGGTAAGAGAAATACAGAAAAATGCAAAGGCAATCAACATTTTGCAAGTGGCCATCCTGGCGGCCCTGAATATTGCCGATGAACATTTCACACTAAAGGGCCTAAAAGAGGACATCTGCCATCAGATGGAAAGCAAGTCTGAACAATTGATTCACCTTATCAATGAGATAAGACAGTAATAGAAACATATGTTATCCCCTGCGATGTGCGTGATTAACATTCGTTTTTTGAGCCAACACCTTGGAACCGGGGGCCTTTCCTTGCTCGCAGTGAGCCTGTCTGCTGGTTAACCCAAAGTACCGGAAGCAGAACGGCTGTAGCAGCAATACTAGGCGCCCACTTTTTCAAAAGGTTCAAAAAGGTGGTTAACACGGCATTGGCGGGGGTTTTTTGACTCCAGGCAGCAGGAACCTGGATCGCCTGTCGGGTCCCCTTTCCCCGGTTTATTCTATTGATCTGTTTAAGTCCCGCCGCTTCCGAATTTCCTTGACGTTTGTCGATTGCATGAACCATTTTTTACCGTCCTGTCATAGACAGCGACGTTTAATATAAGGAGGTGAATTGATTTGATGTATAACAGCATAATGATATTAATTGTTTGTGGCGCTACAGCCATTGGCTTTCTGTTTGGCTTTATTCTCCGCGAAAGGCTTTTCAAAAACCGCCTGACGGCGGCTGAGAACCTTTCCACGCGCATCGTGGATGAGGCGAAAAAAGAAGCGGAAACCATCAAGAAAGAGGCCGTTATCCAGGCAAAGGAAAACGTCCTCAAGGTCAAGACTGAATTTGATAAAGAGTCGCGGGACCGGAAACTTGAACTGGAAAACCTGGAAAAGAGAATCCGATCCAAGGAAGAAAATCTTGACAAGCGGATCGATCAACTGGCGCAGAAGGAAGCCAATGGCGAAAGCCGGGAGAAATCCCTGGTCAGCCGGGAGGCGACTTTTGGCGAAAAACAGGATAAGCTCAATCGTATGATCGAGGAGCAGAAGCAGAAACTGGAAAAAATTGCCGGTATCTCCTCGGAAGAGGCAAAGAATTATCTGATACAAACCATGGAATCGGAGGCCAAACGGGATGTGGCCGTCATGGTCCGCAAGATTGAAGAAGAGGCAAAACGCACGGCTGATAACAAATCTCGCGAGATCATTGCTTACGCCATTCAGCGCTATGCAGGCGATTTTGTGGGTGAAAATACGGTGTCCGTGGTCAACTTGCCCAGTGATGAGATGAAGGGCAGGATCATCGGCCGGGAAGGGCGGAATATCCGCGCCATTGAAGCGGCGACAGGAATCGATTTGATTGTGGATGATACGCCGGAGGCAGTCGTTTTGTCCAGCTTCGACCCGATCCGGCGGGAGGTGGCCAGAATTTCACTGGAAAGACTGATTACCGATGGCCGCATTCATCCCGGTCGGATCGAGGATATCGTCAAAAAGGTCAGAACCGAAGTGGATACCATCATTCGGGAAATAGGGGAACGCACATCCTTTGACGTAGGGGTTCATGATATCCACCCGGAGATCATCAACCTGCTGGGCAGCCTCAAATACAGGAGGAGCTTTTCGCAGAACGTTCTGCAGCATTCCGTGGAAGTGGCCCATCTCACCGGCATGATGGCGGCTGAACTCAAAATGAATGTGAAGGAAGCGAAACGGGCGGGATTGCTGCATGATATCGGCAAGGCCATCGATTATGAGGTGGAAGGGACGCATGCCGCCATCGGCGCGGATTATGCCCGTCGGTTTGGGGAATCCACGAAGATCGTCCAGGCCATTGCCACCCACCATGACGATGGCCGGACCAACACGCTGCTGGGTGTGCTTGTCCAGGCGGCGGATACCCTTTCGGCGGCCCGGCCCGGCGCCCGGCGGGAAATGATTGAAACCTACGTCAAGCGACTGGAAGAGTTGGAGGCCATTGCCAATTCCTTCAACGGCGTGGATAAATGCTACGCGATCCAGGCAGGTCGTGAGATCCGCATCATGGTGGAAAATGAAAAAATTTCTGACAACGATACCGTCATGCTCTGTCGGGATATCATCAAAAAGATCGAAAAAGACCTGACCTATCCCGGGCAGATCAAGGTGACGGTCATTCGGGAAACGCGGGTTTCCGACTTTGCCAGGTAGGACCACTCAGCCCATGAAAATTCTGTTTATCGGCGATATTATCGGCAGACCGGGACGGCGTGCAGTGAGGGAACTCGTTCCTGCGCTCATTGAGGATTACCGGATCGACCTGGTGATTGCCAATTGTGAAAATGCGGCCGCCGGTTTCGGCATCACCCGCGAAATCGTTGAAGAGTTATACCGTTGCCGTATTGATGTTTTAACATCGGGCAATCACATTTGGGACAAAAAAGAAGTTCTTGAGTTTGTGGAGGATTATGAAACGCTGCTCCGGCCGGCGAATTATCCGGAGGGCGCCCCCGGTTTCGGCAGCGTTGTCGTGCCCTGTCCTTCAGGGGTTCAGGTGGGCGTGATTAACCTGGCCGGGAGGGTCTTTATGCGGCCTTTGGACTGCCCCTTTAAAACGGCAGAGAAAGAAATAGAAAAACTCAGGCGGAAAACAAAGATCGTGCTTGTGGATATGCATGCAGAGGCCACGTCGGAAAAACAGGCGATGGGCTGGTTCCTCGATGGCCGGGTCAGCGCGGTTGTGGGAACCCATACCCATGTCCAGACGGCGGACGAACAGGTCCTGCCGCAGGGGACCGCCTACATGACCGATGTGGGCATGACGGGGCCCTTTGATTCGATCATCGGCACGAAGAAGGATGCGGTACTGGAGCGGTTTTTAATGCAAATGCCCAACAAGTTCGACGTGGCAAAAGGAGATGTCCGGCTTCAGGGGGCGTTGATCACCGTCGATGAGAACACGGGCAGGAGCCTGGGAATTGAGCGCCTCAGTTTGCGGATAAAGGATTCACAAGATTGACATATCTCTCATTGCCGCGGACGACGAAAAATAGCATTCAGGGGAGGCTCGGGACCATATGAGTGTCTATGATGTTTTTTTTGAACGTGGATTCATCGAACAGGTCACCGATGAAGGTCTGATCAGGGAACTCCTGCAGGACCGGAAGATCAACTGCTATATCGGGTTCGACCCGACTGCCACAAGCCTGCACATCGGAAGCCTCGTCCCCATTATGGCTCTGGTACACATGCAGCAACACGGCCACCGGCCCATCGCCCTCATCGGCGGCGGGACGGGCCTCATCGGCGATCCCAGCGGCAAAACGGAAATGCGCCAGATTCTGACGCGCGAACAAATTAATTTTAATGCGCAATGTCTTCAGGCGCAGCTGTCCAAATATCTGGATTTCGGTCAGAGGAAGGCCCTGATGGTCAATAACGCCGATTGGCTGACTACCCTCAATTACATTGAATTCTTACGGGATATCGGCAGGCACTTCAGTGTGAACAAGATGCTGTCTGCGGAAAGCTACCGGCAGCGCCTCGAGAAAGGTCTCAATTTTATCGAGTTCAATTATATGCTGCTGCAGGCCTACGATTTTCTGTATCTTTTTAAGCACCAGGATTGCGCCATGCAGATGGGGGGGAATGACCAGTGGGGCAATATGCTGGCCGGCATCGATCTCATCCGGCGGATGGAAGGCCGGATGGCCTTCAGCCTGACCTTCCCGCTCCTGACCACATCCCAGGGCCACAAGATGGGAAAAACCGAGAAGGGCACCGTCTGGCTGGACCGGGGACTCACCTCTCCCTACGATTACTACCAGTATTGGGTAAATGTGGAGGACGCCGATGTGGAGCGGTTCTTAGCGCTGTTTACCTTTTTGCCGATGGAAGAGGTCCGACAGGCAAGGATGCTGGTTGATGCAGACCTCAATATGGCCAAGTCAGTGCTGGCTTTCGAGGCAACGAAAATCACCCATGGTGAAGCGGAAGCGCTTTCAGCCTGGCAGGCGGCTGTCAAGGCTTTCCACGTAAAGCCGGTGGAGGCGGCCTTGTTTCCATCCTGTACGATACCGCGTGCCGCTTTCCAGGAAGAGGCCTCCACCATGCCGTCGCTGACCAAATCGCATCAGGACCTGGAAAAGGGGATACCGGCTTTTGAACTGTTCGCGGAAACCGGTTTATGCGCATCCAAGGGTGAAGCAAGGCGCTTGATTGCCCAGGGGGGTGGTTATGTCAATGACACCCAGATCAAGGTGTTTGATGAAAAAATCATGTTAAGTCAAATGGATGCCCACGGTGAAATCAGGCTTCGAAAAGGAAAGAAACACCACTTCATGGTGCGGGTAAAATAATCTAAATTAGTTCTTGACTCATCTGAGAGAAACAGTTATAAGCCACGTTCGTTCATTGAAAGACTGTTTGATTTTCGAGGCTGTCATCTTCCCATAGAAAGATACAACCCTTATTAATCACCTGTTAATCAAATTCATGTCGCGGTTTTTAATCAGTTCGTAAAAAAATTAAAAATAGTTCTTGACAAGATTGAACGTATCGCCTATATCACAGGGCTCGTTCCAAATTGGCTCTTTTAAAATTGAATAGTGGGATAATAGATTTGTGGGTCCTTTTTTGTCAAAGAAGAAGATGGAGAGCAATCTCCAATAGGATTAAAACTGGAGAGTTTGATCCTGGCTCAGAACAAACGCTGGCGGCGTGCCTAACACATGCAAGTCGTACGAGAAAGTTGGCTTCGGCCAATCAGTAAAGTGGCGCACGGGTGAGTAACGCGTGGATAATCTGCCCCTCAGTTGGGAATAACCCATCGAAAGGTGGGCTAATACCGAATAACACTGTGAAACCTTGGTCGAACAGTCAAAGGGAGCCTCTGCTTGCAAGCTTTCGCTGAAGGATGAGTCCGCGTACCATTAGCTAGTTGGTAGGGTAATGGCCTACCAAGGCGACGATGGTTAGCTGGTCTGAGAGGATGATCAGCCACACTGGAACTGAGACACGGTCCAGACTCCTACGGGAGGCAGCAGTGAGGAATCTTGCGCAATGGGGGAAACCCTGACGCAGCAA
>JAPLJM010000097.1 GCA_026388595.1 Deltaproteobacteria bacterium | reverse complement strand
AAAGGCTCCCGATTTCTTCACATCTACGCGAGCTGCCCCACGGGCTGGCGCATCCCCTCGGAGATGTCCGTCAAAATCGCCCGCATGGCCGTACAGACTAATATCTTCCCTCTTTATGAGGTAGAGGACGGCCTGCGCTACACCATCAACTACAAGCCCAAGGAATACCTCGTGCGGGAATATTTCAAGCTCCAGGGCCGCTTCAAACACCTGTCCGATCAGGACCTCGACCAGATCCAGCAGATGGTCAACGAGGACTGGGAACTCCTCCTCCGCAAGGCCGGTGAACATGCCTGAAGAATTTATGAAGCCATCCATCGAGACCATCGCCGTCATCGGGGCCGGGGCTCTGGGGGCGGCTTATGGGGCCATGCTTTATGACATGGACCCCGGCTGCGTGTCCTTTGTGGCCCGGGGCGAGCGAGCGGAACGGCTCCGCCGCGAGGGAGTCATCGTCAACGGCAAACCCTACCATCTTCCCGTCCTCAGCCCGGAAGACCGCTCCGCACCCGCCGATCTCGTGATCGTGGCCGTCAAAAACCAGCATCTCCATGCCGCCATCGGGGAGATGCAAAACCGGGTCGGCGCGGAAACCACCATCATTTCCCTTATGAACGGAATCGACAGCGAAGAGCGGATCGGCGCAGTCTACGGCATGGACAGGCTCCTGTACTGCGTATCCGTCGGCATCGATGCGCTGCGGGAGGAAAACCGCGTCGTCTATACCACCCAGGGCAAGCTGTTTATCGGAGAGGCGGCCAATCCTTCCCTCACGGAGCGGGTCAGGCGGTTGCAGGCGCTTTTCGACCGGGCCGGCATCGTCTATGAAACACCTCCGGACATGCTGCGCATTCTCTGGTGGAAATTCATGATCAATGTGGGGATCAACCAGGCCTCCGCCGTGCTGCGCGCCCCCTATGCTGCCTTTCAGGTCGAGGGCGAGGCCGGGGCGTTGATGGTTGCGGCCATGCGCGAGGTGGTCCTGCTGGCGGGGAAAGCCGGTGTTGATCTGAGGGAAGAGGATATAAGCGGTTTTGATCCATTTCTTGCCCGGCTGAATCCCCGGGGGAAGACCTCCATGCTTCAGGATGTGGATGCCGGCCGGAAGACGGAGGTGGAGATGCTTGCCGGCCGGGTGATCGAACTGGGCAGGCGCTACGGCATCCCCACACCGATGAATCAGAGGCTCTTCGATCTGATCCGGGAAATTGAATCTCATAAAGGAGGAAATTGATATGAATAATATACTGGACGGTATCGAAGAAATATTGCTCCTGGGGCCCGGTCCATCATGCGTCCGGAAGGAGGTCTATGACGCCCTGAGCCGCAAGACCCTCGGGCATCTGGACCCTTATTTCATGACGATCATGGACGGGATCAAGGATATGCTGAAACGGGTCATGAACACCGGAAACGCCTTGACCGTTCCCATGTCCGGGACAGGATCGGCGGGGATGGAGGCCTGTTTCGTCAATCTGGTGGAACCGGGCGACCGGGTGCTGGTCCTGATCAACGGCGTTTTCGGCATGCGCATGAGCGATGTCGCGGCCAGACTGGGCGCCGAGGTGGATACGCTGGAGTTCACCTGGGGGACGCCGGTCGTTCCGGAGGCGGTGGAAAAGAAAATCCGTGAGAAGGCCTATCGGATCGTCGCGGTGGTGCACGCGGAAACGTCGACGGGGGTGATGAACCCGGTGGCCGAAATTGGCAAAATGCTCAAAGGCAGCGACATGCTTTACCTCGTGGACACAGTGACCAGCCTCGGCGGGATCGATGTCCGCATGGATGACTGGGGCATTGATGCCCTCTACAGTGGTACCCAGAAGTGCCTGTCCTGCCCCCCGGGCCTTGCGCCGCTGTCCTTTTCCGAAAGGGCAACCGCCAAACTCAATGGTCGCAAGACCAAAGTGCCCAACTGGTATCTCGACCTGTCGCTTATCTCGAATTACTGGGGGGCCAAGCGCGTCTATCACCATACGGCGCCCGTGAACATGCTCTACGGGCTCTACCAGGCCCTGCTGCTCCTGCTGGAAGAAGGTCCGGAAAAGGCCTTTCAGCGGCACCGGAAAAACCATCTGGCCCTGGTCAGCGGTTTGAAGGGCCTCGGGATGGAGATGCTCGTGGAGGAGCCTTACCGGTTGCCCATGCTCAACACCGTGCTGATTCCTGCGGGTGTCGATGATCTGTCCATCCGGAAGGCTTTGCGGAGCGAGTTCAAGATCGAAATCGGCGGCGGTCTGGGACCTCTGGCGGGTAAGATCTGGCGGATCGGCCTGATGGGCCATTCATCCACAGAGGAGAGCGTCACCCGGCTGCTGGCGGCCCTGAAAAAACTGCTACAGACAAACTGAAAACTTGGCAGAAAACTCCATGCGAAACCTTTGCACAACTCCTGAGACCGGTGAAAAAGGGCTTCGCCGCCGCTCAAAATCTTTTTCGCTTGAAATATGATAAGGGTCAAATAGGTTTGAAATCAATCAATGAGTTTAATTTCTGGAAATGCGAAAAATCTTTGATTCGCC
>JAPLJM010000194.1 GCA_026388595.1 Deltaproteobacteria bacterium | reverse complement strand
GGGAACATGCTTATTATCTAGATTATCAGAACCGTCGCCCCGACTATCTGGCCGCAGTGATCGACAAGTTGGTCAACTGGGATTTCGTGAATAGCTGCTTGACCTAGTCTTTCCCGCAAGAACGAAGCCTGCCGGTGAATCTGACGCGCCGGCCGGCTTTTTTTACTTGTCAGGAGTATGTATGCCTGATCATGCAAGCGACCATAAGGGTCATCGGGAACGTCTGAGAAAGAAATATCGAACCGCCGGCATTGATGCTTTTCATGATTATGAGGCTGTTGAACTGCTTCTCAGTTTCGCTATTCGGCGTGGAGACGTTAAACCGCCCGCCAAGGCGCTATTAAAAGCGTTCGGCAGCATCAAAGGCATTATCGATGCGGATATGACGGATCTCGAAAAGGTCTATGGCGTCGGCCCCGATTCGGCAGTCGGACTCAAGCTCATCAAGGACCTGTGCAGTCTCTATCTGAGACAGCAGGCCGAAGAAAAGCCCCAGATTACCTGCACCAGCGAATTGGTGAACTACTGCAAGGCTATCCTCGGCGGCATGAAGGATGAACAATTCAGGGTGATCTACCTGAATGCGCAGAACCGGATCATTGATGATGAACTCATCCAGGAAGGCATTGTTAATCAGGCCGTGGTCTACCCCCGAAAAGTCCTGGAAAACGCCCTGAAACGGAAGGCTTCGGCAATCATTCTGCTCCACAACCACCCCTCCGGTCACATCCGCCCCTCAGATGCTGACATCCGGCTGACCAGAACCATTCAGGACACTGCCAAGGTCCTGGATATTCTGGTGCATGATCACATTATTATCGGTGAGAACCGATTCTTCAGTTTCAGGGAGGAAGGGATCATGAGCTAATCAAAAAGGGCTGGGCGTAAAGGTCATCACAAAGATCGTCAGCGTAACCCAGCCGATCACCTTTCTTGTGTTATCCAGAGGAATCCATTCATAGACAACGCGTGGGTGGCTGATCCCCATAAACAACAGAATGGCCACCCAGACCAGCCAGCCGCTCCATCCCGTCAGACCCAGCACCAACAACACGGCAACAACGATTCTGGCAACGATGCGCTGTCTCGATCCGAAAATCGCGTAAGCCACATGGCCGCCGTCCAGTTGACCGACCGGCAGGAGATTCATGCAGGTCACCAGCAGGCCAATCCAACCGGAGAATGCAATGGGATGCAGGACCAGATTGACCTCGTCCGGCAGGCAACCATGGACGATCCAGCTCATTAGCGAAAAAAACAAGGAACTTCCAAGACTTAATCCGGTCTCCGCGACACCCGGCTTTATTTCCGAAAGCATCAAGCCCATCAGCAGCACAGGCACGGCAATGATCATGCCGGCAAGCGGTCCGGCCGCCCCCACATCCAGCAACATCCGTCGATCCAGCATGGGAGATTTCATTTTGATAAAGGCGCCAAAGGTCCCGATGAAAGAGGGGGCGGGAATGAAATAGGGCAACGTCACATCAATCCGGTGTTTCTTGGCCATGAAGTAGTGCCCGAATTCATGGGCAGCCAGAATCATCAGGAGGGTGAAGGAAAAAGGGAGGCCCCGCCAGAGAGAACGGGGGTCTTCAAGGGGATTGATGCCCTGCTGGAGGGTTCCGGCAGACAGCGTCGTCAGGAGCGTCAACAAGAAAAGGAGAATGTTGATGAAAGGGATTCTGTCGTGCCGTCTATCCATAAAAAAGAAAAGGGGGATCATCATAGACCCCCCCCGATGTTACGATTCCGTAATTATTTCAAACTGTTTTAGAGGCTTTCCGGCGTTGATGGGACGGTCTACTTTTTACCGTCTACCCGTTCCTTCAATTCTTTTCCAACTTTAAAGAAGGGCAACTTTTTAGACGCGACTTTGATGTTCTTGCCGGTCTTCGGGTTCCTGCCCGTATAGGCCTCATAATCCCTCACAACAAAGCTCCCTAGGCCCCTGATTTCAATCCTGCCTCCCTTTTTCAGCTCATCCGTGAATCCCTTAAATATCAGACTCACAACATCAATCGCCTTTTTCTCCGTCAAACCTTCCGTTTTACTCAAAGCCTCAATAAGTCCAGATTTATTCATACTTCCTCCTTATAATGCCTGATCTTAAAAAAGCCCGCCATCATTTCTGTCGGACGGGTATACTCGAATAACATGATAATATGTTTTTAGTTTTCGCGACTATTATTTATTTTAAGATGAATGTCAAGACAAATTTTCTAAAAATCCGCCCGTTTTGACACAATCAGTAATCGGGAGATCTCTTTCCTTGTTAAATGCCGGTAGGCGCCCGGCTTTAGGTCATCCAGCGCAATATCAGATACGGCTACCCGGATAAGCCGAACCACAGGATGTCCGAGAACCGCGAAAGCCCGCCGGATCACCCGGTTCCTGCCTTCAGCAAGGGTCAGCGTGACCCAGCAGCTCTTGGCGCTTTTTCTTTCCAGCAACGCCTGCAACGGTTTGAACAAACCATCTTCCAGAGAAACACCCTCGGAAAGCGTCCGCATGTCACGGTTCGACAGATGTCCTTCCACCTTGACCCGGTAAGTCTTTGTCACCTGATACCGCGGATGCTGGAGCCTTTGAGCAAATTCACCGTCGTTGGTCATAAGCAACAGGCCTTCCGAGTCATAATCCAATCGCCCCACGGGGAATACCCGCTCCTGTATACCGTGCAGGAGGTGGGTCACAATCGGCCTATGCTCAGGATCATCAAGGGTTGTCACATATCCGCGCGGCTTGTTCAGTAGGAGGTATACCTTGCTGGTTGTAATAGAAATGAGGCGGCCATCGACGCGGATGTCGTCCTGTTCAGGATCGGCTTTGGCGCCCAGTTCAGCAATCCGCATACCGCCGACCGTGACCCTTCCATCAAGTACCATTTTTTCTGCGGCGCGCCTGGATGCAATACCTGCCCGGGCGATGATTTTCTGGATGCGCTCTTTCAATCCTGCAACTCCTTCAACTCACGGAGGGTCGGCAGTGCCGACAAATCCTGAAGAGTAAAAACCTCCAGAAATTTGCGTGTTGTTCCATAGAGAATCGGTTTGCCGGGTACGTCCTTGCGACCGACGATTCTCGCCAGCTTCTTATCCAGCAGACCCCTGAGTGAACCCGCTGTATCCACACCGCGAAACCGGTCGATATCCGCCTTCACGACGGGTTGACGGTAGGCGATCACCGCAAGGGTCTCCAGGGCGGCGGGGCTCAGTCCCACCGGCTTTGCCGTCCTCAATTTTTTCACCCAGACGCCAAGGTCAGAGCGGGTTCTGAATTGGTATCCGCCGGCAACGGCCTGAAGATGAATTCCACCCTTTCTTTCTTCATATTCTCTGGTCAGCTCCTGAAGCGCCCCATTGATGTCCGCCCTTTCGGTCCCCGTCAGGATCTCTGCGATCCGCTCGATCGAAAGCGGCGCCTCCGCTGCAAACACAAGCGCCTCAATAATTGCCTTTTTCTCTTCCATCGTTCACTCCACGGCCAAAAACAACCGGATGACCCCGTAGGATTCACCCTGATACGCTTTGATCATCCTCAGCTTCATGAGTTCCAACAGCGCCAGAAAGGTGTAAAGAATCCAACGACGGTCGGTTCTTTCTCCGATCAGGTCGGTAAAAGTCAGATGTTTGTGTTCCGTGAGCCGGTCCATAATTTCATTGATCCGGTCGGCCAGCGACATCCTCTCCACATCAATTTCCATGCATTCCGTCTTATCCAGCTTGGCGATAATCTGCTGAAAGGCCTTGACCAGATCAAAGACATCCATCTCTGCAAAAATCTCAAGGTCTTCCCGATCGTCCGGCTCTACCGCCGGGCAGGATCGGGTAAAAACATCCCTTTCCAAGACCGGTCGGCTATCCAGTTGCAGCGCCGCTTCCTTGAATGCCTGATACTCCAGGAGTTGTCTGACCAGTTCCGCCCGGGGATCTTCTTCATCTTCTGTTGACGGATCTTCTTCCACCGGCAGCAGCAGCCGCGACTTGATGTGAATCAGGGTTGCTGCAAGAACCAGAAATTCCCCGGCAAGGTCAAGATTGAGGGAGCGGAGTATTTCGATATAATCCAGATATTGCTTGGTAATCAGAGATATGGGAATATCATAAATATCGATCTCGTTTTTCTTTATCAGGTACAGCAAGAGGTCCAATGGACCTTCAAAGATGTCGAGCTTAATTTCATAACCCATATCAAATTTTGACTGCTTCCCTGACTTCTTCCATGGTCTGCCGGGCGATCCGGGTGGCTCGGGCATTTCCGCACTCGATGACGGCGCGGACCTCGTCCGGGTGATGAAGATAGTAATCCCGGCGGTCGTGAACCGGCTTCATAGTATCCGCTATACGGGCGGACAGTTGTTGCTTGCAATCCGTGCAGCCGATGCCCGCATTCCGGCATTCGACCCCGATACGATCCACATCCTCCGCCGGTGAATAAATCTGGTGAAAGGTATAGACATTGCAGATTTCGGGGCGCCCGGGATCCTTTCTGCGCATGCGTTGCGGGTCCGTGAACATGGCAGCCACTTTTTTCACCAGAACGTCTCCCCGATCACTGATATAAATTGAATTTTCATAGGATTTGCTCATTTTCCGGCCGTCGATCCCAAGCAGTTTGGGGAAGTCAGTCAGCCGCGGTTCCGGGAGGGGAAATATCTCTCTGTACATAAAATTAAAGCGACGTGCGATCTCTCGGGTGAGCTCAACATGCGGAAGCTGGTCAACGCCGACCGGCACGCCATGGGCCTTGTACATGATGATATCCGCAGCCTGTAGTACGGGATAGCCTAAAAATCCGAAGGTGGAAAGATCTTTCCCCGATAATTCCGCCCTCATTTCTTTGTAGGTCGGATTACGCTCCAGCCAGGCCAGCGGGGTGATCATACTGAGGATAAGAAACAATTCGGCATGTTCTTTGACGCTGGATTGTACGAACAGGGTGCTTTTTTCCGGATCCAGTCCGGCGCTAAGCCAGTCGATGACCATGTCGATACGATTGTCACGAAGGTTAACCGTGTCGCTGTAATCGCTGGTCAGGGCATGCCAGTCTGCCACAAAATAATAACAGTCATGCTCCCCACGCTCCTGAAGATCAACCCAGTTTTTCAAGGCCCCGTGCAGGTTGCCCAGATGAAGTTTGCCCGTAGGACGCATGCCACTCAATATTCGTTTTCTGGTCACCTTATATGCTCCAAAAAGTCTTCAACCAATCCAAATGCACTAAGGCCTCCGGAAAAAACAACGCCGGAGGCCTTAGTGGGATAATGTCTAACAAAAAACCTTATTTGACTTTGTCGGCCAACGCCTTGCCAGCTTTGAACTTCACTACTTTTTTCGCCGGTATCTTAATCGTTTTTCCAGTTTGTGGATTTCTGCCTTCTCTCGCTTTCCGCTTGATTACGGAAAACGTCCCAAAACCAACGAGGCCCAACTTTCCATTTTTCTTGAGTTCCTTTGCGACCGTTGCAATGTAGGACTCCAAGGCTTTTGCCGCTGCCGCCTTTGAAATCTCCGCACCACCAGCCATTGCACTAACCAGATCCGCCTTTGTCATTCCTTCCGTTCCCCCTTTCAATAGTATTTGGTTAAATCGATCGACCTTCCCCATATGGGTTACGGGTCGTCTTCATTCTTTCTGGCCCTCAGCATCAGCAAATTTCCTGGTATTCGCGCCAGGACGGTAATATGTATGCTTTGTATTAGGAAAAGAAGCAACCGTGCTTACTCTATGTGAACTTTCTATGACTGAACATCGCCCCTGAAGCAACACCGCCGACACCCGTTAACCCTTGTTAATAAAGCATTAGCAGAGATGCCCTGCCTGAAACCAAGGCCGGGTCAATGCCTAACACAAAGAAAAATGAGAATCAAGGAAAATTGTGCAAATTTATAAATATTTTTGTTACCCTTTTCATGGAACATGCTCTCCATGCATGACGACTTTTTTGTCAAGAAAATCATTATTTCCTTGACAGTCGTTTTCAATTTTGTTAGGAAGACCAGATTTTTAAAATAACAGGCATGCAGGGGTTTTTGAAACCCCGAACAATGAATGTCAGAAAGGAATTTTCAAATGATCTGTCAAACCGTCAAGATCGGTATCGATTGCGGCTTTATGACGAAAAAAGGTTGCGGGTTCAAAGGGGCCGCGTGCCATCCCATCATTGATCAATGTATTGGCTGTGCCAAAGTCATGGATGGCGCCGCGGGCAAGTATTGTAAGATCTATCCGGAACCGGCAGCAAAATGGTTATCAGGGAAATGCGCCATGGCCACCAATATCAAGGCCGATGTAAAAGAAGCGGTTCAGAAAGTCAATCCTTTGAAGGCCTCGAAGCGGGCCAATAAAAAATAGGAAACCTGAGATCGAACCTGAAGGGGAATAAAGCCGATTAACCTTAATCGGCTTTATTTATAAGTGCATGGGGAGGATGACGCTCACTGCAGCATTTCCCGCACTTGTTGCAGAAGACTTTTTATTTCCATGAGCCGGCTTTTATATTCTGCGGCGCCATTCTCACCTTCTTCTTCATTCACCTTACCGGCCAGTTTTCTTTTCGCCCCAAGAATGGTGTAATGGTCAACATAGAGAAGTTTTTTGATCGTCAAGAACATTTCCACGTCCTGACGCCGGTAGAGACGTTGATCGGACGTGGTGCGAACAGGTCTGATGGCTTTGAATTCCGACTCCCAATAACGAACCACGTAAGGCTCAACGCCAAGGATCTTGCTGACTTCACCAATCCGGAAATAGACTTTGTCAGGAATCGATGCGTCCATGTCAATCCTCAATCCTAAGCCCTAAATGCAACATGATTGACCGTTACAGGGTCAGTCTTTAGGATTTCACAACAGGAGCTTCCCGGGCCGGAGCCCATCACTTCTCAGTCATTCAGGGCTTTGCGAAGGACCTGAGAAGATTTAAAGGTCAGCACCTTTCGAGCGGTGATTTCAATCTCATCACCGGTTTGAGGATTCCTGCCCCGACGGGATTTTTTTTCCTTCACGAGGAAATTGCCAAAACCGGAAATCTTGATCCGCTCACCGCGTGCAAGACTGTCCTTCATTATATCAAAAACAGACTCTACGATCCGGGCTGAATCCTTTTTTGAAAATCCCAGTTTGTCATATACATCCTGAATGATATCGATTTTGGTCATTTTATCCCTCCTGTCATTTAGTGATATCTATTGTTATTTATCTGATTTTGGCGCCGCTCTTCTCTGTAATTCGCTTTATGATGGCATTATGCACCTGGCCGATGTCCTGATCCGTTAATGTCCGATCATAGGCCCGGTAAGAAAACCTTAGCCCCAAACTTATCATGCCCTCTGGTATGCCTCTCCCGTCATATACATCAAAAATGCAGACTTTTTCAAGCAATTCTTCATGTATATCAAGTGAAAATTTAATTATTTGTTCCGCCGTCAGATCACGGGAAATCAGGAAGGCCACGTCCCGCGAACTGGATGGGTATTTTGAAATGTCCTGATAAGATAACGCATCGGAAAAATGACCGGCCAGAACATCCAGATCCATTTCAAAGACCATCGCCCGGTTCTTCAGGTCCATTCTGGTCAACACATCGGGGTGAACCTCGCCAAGAAATCCAATGACATCTTTCCCGACGGTCATGCAACAGGATCGTCCCGGATGCAGGAAAGGCTCCCGAAGATCCGGCCGGAATCTCAGAGAGGCGATCTTCAGATGATCAAAGAGACCCTCCAGACATCCTTTGAGATCGAAGAAATCCGATGCAAGCCCTAAATAATGCCAGCGGTCATCGTAGCGGGCGCCGGTCAGGATGCCGCCGATTCTGTTTCTTTCCTCGGGGAGCATTCCGGTTTGCCGAGCCAGATAAATTCTTCCCATCTCGAATATTTTCAGGTCAAAACACCCCGCATTGGCATTTTTCCGCATCGTTTCCAGCAGGCTGTATATCATCGTCGTGCGCATCACGGACTGCTCTTCCGTCAGAGGATTCCGGATCACAACCATCGATCGCCGTTCATCGCCGTCCGGCAGTCCCAGGTGATCTACCGCCGTTGCCGGAATAAAACTGTAGGTGACCACCTCGGAATAACCATAACCATTCAACAGCGGACGGATCCGCTCTTCCATGATTTTCCGACGGTTTTGCTCCAAGGACATCATGGAAATGGCGGGGAGAGTAGCTGGAATCCTGTCATAGCCATAGAGTCGGGCGATCTCTTCAATCAGGTCAATTTCCCGGCTGATGTCCACACGGAACGTGGCCGGCGTTACGCGGTAATGAAGATCGTCCCCTTTGTTAACGGTCATCTCAAGGCTTTCCAAGATCTGCACGATCTCCGTCGGCGTGATCGCCTTTCCCAGAATATTCCGAACCCTGCTGATGCGCAGGGGAATATCACGGGGAGATTCAATCTTCTTCGGATATTGGTCAATATAACCCCGGCAAACGGTCCCCCCGGAAAGGTCCGCGATCAACTGGGCCGCTCGATTCAGCGCCCGGACCACCCCTTCGGGATCGATCCCCCGTTCAAACCGAAAAGCGGCATCTGTGCCCATTCCCAGCCAGCGGGATGCTTTCCGGATTGATGCGGGATCAAAGTAGGCGCTTTCCAAAAGCACCATCCCGGTGTCGTCTTTGACCTCCGAATTGAGTCCCCCCATGATCCCGGCAATGGCCACAGGCTTGACGCCGTCACAGATCATCAGGGTGTCCGCCCGCAGCAACCGTTCCTTCTCGTCGAGAGAAATGAATGTCTCTCCCTCCCGGGATTTTCTGACGACGATCCGTCCCTCTTCCAGAAATCGGTAATCGAAGGCGTGCAGCGGCTGACCGTATTCCAGCATGACAAAATTGGTCACATCCACCACATTGTTGATGGCGCGCAGCCCCACGGATTCCAGTCGCCGGCGTATCCAGGACGGCGAAGGCCGGATGGTGATATCCTTAACAATCCGGGCGGTATACCGGGGGCATAGGTCGGGATCCAGAATCTGCACCGACGCGATCCCGTTGATGTCTTCATCACTTTCCGTGAAGATGATCTCAGGCGCCTTTAGTTTTCCACCGGTTATGGCTGCGATTTCCCGCGCCACACCGATGATGGACAGGCAGTCCGACCGGTTCGGGGTGATCCCGATATCCAGAACGGTATCCCGCAGGTCCAGCGCGTCAATCAAGTCCTGTCCAAGGGTGAGCTCGGACGAGAGGATCATAATACCCGTGTTATCCGGACCGATGCCAAGTTCTTCCTCCGAGCAGAGCATCCCTTCAGACCGCTCCCCGCGAATCTGTGAACTCTTGATGGTATAGCCGCCGGGAATGGTCGCCCCGACCAGGGCCAGCGGTACAATATCGCCGACCTTAATGTTTTTAGCGCCACAGACGATCGGCAGGATATCCGTTTCCGTCGTCACCTCGCAGAGCGATAATTTGTCCGAGTTGGGATGGGATCTGAGTGAAAGGATTCTTGCGACAACCACTTTGTTGAAATCAGGCGCTGTTTCCCGGACGGCATCCACCTCCAGGCCCGCCATCGTCAGGCAGTCGGCCAGTTCCGCCGGTGCAAGGTCGATGTCGACATAATCTCTGAGCCAACGAAAACTAACGAACATTAAAACTGCTCCAGAAAACGCCAATCATTCTCAAAAAAAAGCCGGATATCCGATACGCCGTATTTCAGCATGGCAATCCGTTCCAAGCCGAGACCGAAAGCAAAACCTGAAATCTCCTCCGGATCATATCCCACATTTTTAAAGACCTCGGGATCCACCATGCCCGATCCCAGGATTTCCAGCCAGCCGCTTTGCCCGCAGACGCGGCAACCGGTCCCCCGGCACATCACGCATCGGATATCGACCTCGGCGCTGGGTTCGGTGAAGGGAAAGAAACTGGGACGGAACCGGATAGCCGTGTCCTCACCGAATACTTTTCTGACGAAGAACGTCAGCACGCCTTTCAGGTCGCCAAAGGTGATGCCCTTGTCCACAAGCAGACCTTCAATCTGATGAAACATGGGTGTATGGGAGACATCCGAATCGGGCCGGTAGACGCGCCCGGGCGACAGAATACGCACCGGCGGCTTCTGTTTTTCCATGGTCCGGATTTGAACGGGAGACGTGTGGGTGCGAAGAACGATATTTTCTTCGACATAAAAGGTATCTTGCATATCCCGGGCGGGGTGGTCTTTGGGAATATTCAGGGCTTCGAAATTATAATAATCCAGCTCAATTTCCGGACCTTCCACCACGGAAAACCCCAATCCGGCAAATATTTCGCAAATCTCACGGCTTACATGGATAATTGGGTGTAGCCTTCCCGCCCGGATGGCACGGCCCGGCAGCGTGACGTCAATTCTTTCCCGGAGGAGCGCTTCATCCCGTTTTTTCAAAACCATGCGCTGCAGGGCTTTGTCGATCGCCTCCGCAAGGATATCCTTGATCTCATTGGAACGCATTCCGAAGAGCGGTCTTTCTTCCGGCGGCACCTGGCTGATATTCCGCAACAGGCCGGTGAGCAGCCCTTTCCGTCCGAGGTATCTGGTTTTGATCGAAAGGAGCGCTTCTTCCGTTTCCGCCTGATTCAGCTCGGCAACGGCCTCTCCGCGGAGCTCCTCTAAGTCATTGATCATGCTGCAAGCTTACCCTTTGCGATGGTCACAACTTGTGAGAAAGCCCGTGCATCATGCACGGCTATATCGGCCAGGACCTTCCGGTCGATTTCGATATGTGCCTTTTTCATCCCATCAATCAGACGGCTGTAAGTTATTTCATTGAGCCTGGCTGCGGCATTGATCCGGGCAATCCAAAGTACCCGGAATTCGCGCTTACGTACCCGACGGTCCCGGTAGGCATACTTCATGGACCTTTCAACGGCTTCCATGGCTGTCCTGATTAAACGGCTCCTTGCCCCAAAGAAGCCCTTGGCCATTTTTAAAATCTTCCTTCTCTTCTTCTTGCCCGTAATTGCTCTTTTAACCCTCGGCATTATTCTGTCTCCTGATTTAATCTTTTGAAGAACCGGTTCGTATCCGGTTATTTATTTATAAGGGATCAGCCTTTTGATTGCCCGTTCATCGGATTTATCGAGGATTGCTGATTTTCTCAAGTTTCTTTTTCTTTTTGTTGTCTTGGATGTCAGGATGTGGCTGGCGTATGCCTTGCTCCGCTTGACCCTGCCGGACCCTGTCAGGCTGAAGCGCTTTGCCGCTCCCCGATGTGTTTTAATTTTTGGCATGGAAATTTCCCCTTTTTTTAATAATTACGGAATACTTCATTCCTGCAAAAGCAGGACTCAATCTCAAACTAATTTTCTGCCTGTGCGGGAATATCTTCACAATTTATTTCTTCGGCGCCAGGATCATGATCATATTGCGACCTTCCAGCCGCGGTTGCTGCTCGACAATGGAAAACTCTGCCAAGGCCTCCCGGATGTCTTCCATGATCTTTTTCCCCATGTCGGCATAGGCAATTTCGCGCCCCCGGAACATCATGGTTATTTTGACCTTATCGTGCTGATCAAGAAATTTTCTGATGTGCTTAATTTTTACCTGCAGGTCATGTGCCTCAGTTTTGGGTCTTAACCGGATTTCCTTGACTTGAATCGTGGTCTGACTCTTTTTGGCATCCTGGAGTTTTTTACTCTGCTGGTAGCGGAATTTTCCATAATCCAGAATTCGGCATACCGGCGGCGTCGAGGTAGGCGCCACTTCGACCAGGTCCAGTCCCCCTTTTGCTGCTTCTGCCAAGGCGTCAGATAAAGATAAAATACCCAGTTGCTTTCCTTCGGCATCAATCACACGGACACTGGCAGCCCTTATTTCCCGGTTAATTTTTAACTCCTTACTTATGGGTCACCTCCTGCAAATAATTTAAGTTATTTATATTGTGCGCACTGCTCCTTTACGAGAGCTATAAAGTCATCCACGGTCACGGCGCCGAGGTTCTCCCCGTCCCGCCGGCGCGGAGCGATGTGTCCCGCCTCCATTTCGCGGTCACCGATCACCAGCATATAGGGAATTTTCTGCATCTGCGCCTGCCGAATTTTGAAACCCAGTTTTTCATTGTCAAATCCTTTTTCCGCACGGATACCGGCATCGACAAGCCGTCGGTAGACTGTCTCACCGTAAGGAATATGCTTATCCGTCACGGACAGCAGGATCGCCTGTACCGGCGACAGCCAAAGGGGAAAGGCGCCGGCATGGTGTTCAATCAGGACCCCCATGAACCGTTCGATGGCACCCAGAATCACTCGGTGCAACATGACCGGTCGGTGTTTTTCACCGTCAGGACCGATGTAGCTGAGATCGAACCGTTCCGGCAAGGTGAAGTCACACTGGATGGTGGCGCACTGCCATTTTCTTTTCAGTGCATCTTTCAGTTTGAAATCGATCTTTGGACCGTAGAAAGCGCCGTCGCCCTCATTAATCTCGTAGACCATCCGGTTGTCTTTAAGAGCGTTCTCCAAGGCGGAAGTCGCCAGTTCCCAGTCTGCGTCGGACCCGATGGATTTCGCGGGCCGGGTACTGAGTTCCACTTCATATTCAAATCCGAATATTTCCATAGCGTACGCGACAAAATCGGCAATGGCGCGGATCTCGGCATTCAACTGTTCTGGTGTGCAGAGGATATGGGCATCATCCTGCGTGAACTGGCGTGCCCGCATCAGGCCGTGCAAGACACCCGTTTTTTCGTGCCGGTGAACAGTGCCCAGTTCAAAATAGCGCAGGGGCAGGTCCCGGTAACTGCGGATCTTCGACTTATAGATGAGCATATGAGAAAGGCAGTTCATGGGCTTGATGCCGTATTCCTGGTCTTCCACCATGGTATAGTACATATTTTCCCGGTAGTGCTCGTAATGGCCCGATTTCTTCCAGAGATCTGCCTTGAGAATCTGGGGTCCCATGACCATATCGTAGCCGCGCTTCAGGTGTTCTTTTCGTTCCCACTCTTCGATGAGATAACGCAGCAGCATCCCCTTGGGATGGAAAATAATCAGCCCCGGCCCCGCTTCATCGTTCGTCTGGAAAAGATCCAGTTCCCGGCCCAGGCGGCGATGGTCGCGCTTTTTCGCCTCTTCGATCATGTTGAGATGCTCGGCCAGCTGCTCTGCCGTGGCAAAGCCCGTCCCGTAAATGCGCTGAAGCATTTTATTTTTTTCGTCGCCACGCCAGTAAGCGCCGGCCACGTTCAACAACTTGAAGGCTTTGATCATTCCGGTCGCGGGGATATGCGGCCCCCGGCACAGATCCACGTAGGCGCCTTGTGTATACAGGCTTACCGTTTTGACATCCTCCGGCAAATCATTCAACAGTTCAACTTTGTAGAATTCACCCTTGCTTTTGAACAGGGTAATCGCCTCTTCGCGCAACACGTCCTGCCGGCTGAAAGGATAATTGGCCGCCGCGATTTCGGACATCCGCTTTTCAATCTTTTCCAGATCTTCCGGCGTGAAAGTCTCAGCATACTCAAAATCATAATAAAATCCATCTTCGATGGATGGACCGATGCTGACTTGAACATCCTGAAAAATATCCTGAACAGCGTGGGCCATGACATGGGAAATGCTGTGCCGGAGGATGGGAAGTCCCTCCTTCGACTGGATATCGATGAGGGACAACACCCCATCGGTCTGCACGGGATAGCTCAAATCGACGGTTGTCTGGTTGATTTTGGCGGCAACCGCTGATGAAAGCAGTCCCGGGTTCCAGGATTGGATAATCTCCTGAACGGGGATTCCTGCCGGATATATCCGTTCAGAACCATCGGGCAACACTATTTTGATTTCATTCATAATAAAATCCGATAAACTTATAAAAAAACCGGCATTCAGCCGCATTTCCAGTGAATTTAAGTCTCCGCCTCATGTAAAGAAAGGGCACCATCGCCTTGCCGTTGCTGATGCCCTTAGCTCGCCGTCGCCTGGATGATGCTCAATCCGGAATAAAAAATGGTAGGCACGCAGGGATTTGAACCCTGGACATCCACCGCGTCAGGATGGCGCTCTCCCCCTGAGCTACGTGCCTACATGTGAATCTACCCCTGGAAAGGCGGCTTTTCTATCAAGAAAATGCTGTTATGTCAAGACAAATATCACTTTTTTTATCCCGCTACAGCGTTTTCAGGTGGGGTTGATTAACTTAACTCCCCTGACCACATATTGATATCCTGTCAGAATCGTAAAACCGGCAGTCAGCCAGTAAAGCAGCAAGAGCCAGACGTCATCGATGACCGGATGAGGCAAGGCTTTGAAGAAAAGGGCAAAAAAAACAGCGGCGATCTGAAGCGTGGTGGTGATCTTGCTCATGAAGAGGGGTTGTATTTTGAAGGGAATGTCCATGAAGGAAAGAATGGAAATGCCCAGAAGAATCATCACATCCCTGCTGATAACAACCACGGCCAACCAGCCGGGGATGACCTTTAAAATGGCAAGGGCCAGGAAACAGCTTGTAACCAGCACTTTGTCCGCTATAGGATCCAGGTAGGAACCCAAAATAGTCTGCTGATTCAGAACCCGTGCCAGAAATCCATCCAGGGCGTCGGTCAAACCGAGGCATGTAAAAAGAACCAACGCCTTTAAAAAGGCCTTGTTGATCAGTAAGATCACCAGGAGCGGAACAAGGACAATCCTAAGCAGCGTCAGAAAGTTCGGGATGTTCATTTATGAATGGCTACCTTATCTTTCTTTCGACCCATCTCTTTCTTTATTCCAGTCGACCCAGGGATCCTTGTCTTCCGCTTCCGTGAAATCCCTCGGTGTTTCGGCAATGCCGTCCCCTTTGATCACGATCTGCTGCATGGATTTAATAATAAAGGTCCATTCCTCCATGCCGATTTTCCGTGGTCCCTCAATTTTTTTGGGACCGGCAATTTTCTGAGGAGCTCCGGTTAGTTTCGGGGCTTCCGTAATCTTTTCTCCACCTCCCTTGACATAGACTTCACCATCATAAACCCGGACCAGTGCGGATTTATCCTCGTTGACATTCATCCGGTAAATGGTCCCCCTGACACCGGCCACCGCGTTCTCGCAGGATAATTCAAAACCCTTTTTCTTGCCGCCAACCATATTGGACACATTGGCCCAGCTCCTGCCAAGCGACACATGTACCTTGACACTCTCTTGGCTCACATCATCACTGGTGGCCAACTGAAGGATTTTAAAGCGCGTATTGTCAGCAAACCGCACGTTCGAATTGCCTGGAAGCGAAAGTTCAAGCCGAGACGCCAATCCGGTACGGACTTCATCGCCCCCCAAAAGCGCGTCCCGCAGTTTGAGGTTGCGCCACTCTTTCTTTCCATCGGGCAAGACCTCGGCAGAACCTTCCAGCATGCTCACCTTTGCGCCGCCTTTACCGACTTTTAAGGTGGACGCCTTTCTGGCGGCATGGGCCGGGTCAACGCCAGTCAACATAAAACACAAAAGTAACGCAACAATATAATAAGTGATTTGTTTCATGGCCTTGCCTCCTTCTTCGTTCACTATTTCACGGCATCCGGGCCATCAGGCAGGCCCTGCAGGGCTTTCTCCACCAAGTCCTGGATGGCCGGTTCCAACACCTGGTGAACGCTCCGCTCCAGGCGCTGTTTGGTCACATCAAAGCTTCTTTCCACATTCTGAGGTTGAGCTTTCCAGAGCGTTTCGCCGGTTTTTCCGTTACGCAGTTCAAAATTAGCCGATACGATCGTGGCCGCATAAAGAAGGGTGGTGGCTGTTCTGCATTCAATCAAATTCACATAAAGAACTGCATCAATGGACAGGAGCGAGCGGAGAGACTGGGGTGGAATATCGGCTCCGCTATCGGCAACCTTATCATAGACTTTCGCGATCTTGTTATCGATAACTTCGAAGGGAATCTTTGGATAGCCTTTGAAATAAAGGGTTTCCAGAACCTTCTCACGCATGAGTTGCGCCAATTTCGGATCAGCCGTTTTCCATTTCACCGGCATCACGGCGATCAATCGGATGCCCTTCTCGGCATAACCGGGGATCGATGCGGGCTTTGTCCGGAACCCACACCCCGTCATCATGGTCATCATGATGAATAATATGGCAATGCACTGGAGCCTGCGAATCATTCCTCCTCCTAGCCGATATCCGAAAAGCCCGTGCTGCTGGACCGTTCGGATTTTTATTGGTTTGCCCGCTTGAGTTTCTCTATTTCTTCTCGGATGACCCTTTCGACAATTTCCGGCGCCAGGTCCCTGACTATTTTTTCCGTTTTCTCAGAGATGATTCTTTCGACAATTTCTGCTACCTGTTCCCTGGCGACTCTCTCCGCCGTATCTGAAATCATTCGCGTTTCTTGTCCAGTCATCACAGGGGATACATCCTGCGGAACCACCGGCCCCTGGACAAGATCCTGCAGTACATAAACCGTTTCACCCGGCCTGAGGGGCCGCCAGTAAGACTCGGGATCACTGGCCGCCATGTGCTGTCCGTCTGCCACCGGAGAACCTCCTTCTGGAAATGAGTTCAAGCCTGTTTTTATCTGGGTCCTTTACCATCCGCCGTGCATGCTACCACAACTCCAGGAACAGTTCAAGCAGTTCATCGTGTCACCCTGTGACCGTCAACTTATAGATCCGGCTTCTCGGCACACCCGTTTCTGCAGCAATGCGATCCGCACAATCCCGATGGGAAAGCAAATGATGCTGCTGTAACTCATTAAAGCGCTGGAGAAGTTCTGCATCCGAACATTCCGGTTTCGCTTGCGGACATCCGGAAATCACTAATGTTACTTCGCCTTTGATCCGCTGGCCCTCCAGAGTCCGGATGACCGCTTGCACCGGTCCTCTGATAAAAGACTCATAAACCTTGGTGAGTTCCCGGCAAATCACCACGTCTCGATTTCCCATCAGATCATAAACATCACGGAGGGCGGAAAGCAAACGGTTGGGGGATTCGTACAAGACCAATGTCCCTTTCTCCCCTGCCAACTCCGTAAGTTGTTGCCGCCGTCTGGCGGCCTTCCCTGACAGGAATCCCTGAAAAAGAAAGCGGTTCATGGGCAGGCCGGAAGCGCTGAGGGCGGTGATGGCCGCTGAAACCCCCGGAATGGGCACGACGGGGATGTCATGGGCAATGGCTGCACGGATCAGGCGGAACCCGGGATCGGAGAGCCCCGGCGTTCCCGCATCGGACACATGTGCGATGGACAGGCCTTCCATCATCTTTAAGATCAGGGACTGGCTTCTTTTTTCCTCATTATGTTCATGCAGGCTGATCAGGGGCGTAAGGATTTCATAGGCATTCAACAGTTGCCGGGTATGCCGGGTATCTTCCGCTGCAATCAGGCCGACGTCTTTGAGAATCCTGATGGCCCTGAGCGTTATGTCCTCCAGGTTGCCGATCGGCGTTGCGACAATATACAATGTTCCTGCTTGACTCATTTGTTCTGTATTCATTAGTTCATCCTGAAAAATAGGATATTTAAAAGGTTCTTGTCGTTCTGTTCTTTGACAACTGAAGATAAATGTGGATGAGAAAGGGTTTCCGGGGTGATTTCCCCTATGCAGCCCGCTTCATCTCTCTTAAGGTTTGC
>JAPLJM010000103.1 GCA_026388595.1 Deltaproteobacteria bacterium | reverse complement strand
GCCGCCGGTCCCCTTTCCGACCCGGTCATTCAGCAATTTGTTATCGACGGCCGACTGGCCGAGTGTTTCGACTGGATGATCGAAGTGGGATTCCGGCCGGGCGTCACCGACAACGTGGGCAAAACCGCCCGGGAGGCCGTCGCCCTGCTGCTGGAGCTTGCGCCGGCAGATGCGCCCAGGATCTATACCTCCCGCCAATATCTGATCAGCGGCCCCCTGAGTGCGCAGGAGGCGGAAAAAATAGCCTCCAGCCTGCTCGCCAATGAGCTGATCGAACGCTACGACGTCGTTGACGGCAAAACCTGGGACCGGGGCAGGGGGATGCCCGCCTACATCCCCCACGTGGCCGGCATCGACAAGCCGACGGTGAAAGAGATCGACCTGAACGTCAGCAACGGTCAGCTCATGAAGATCAGCCAGGAAGGCGTGCTGGCGCTCAATCTCGATGAAATGGGCGTCATCCGGGATTATCTGAAAGACGGCGCCGTTCTGAAAGAAAGAAAAAAGGTCGGCCTGGGTCGAAAAATGACCGATGTGGAGCTGGAATGCCTCGCCCAGACCTGGTCGGAGCACTGCAAGCACAAAATCTTCAACTGCCTCATCACCTACCGCGACGAGACGGGCCAAACCCTGGAAATCGACTCCCTCTTCGACAGCTATATCCGGGGGGCGACCAAGGCCGTCCGTGAACGTCTGGGGAAGAAGGACTGGTGCCTGTCCGTCTTTGTGGACAATGCCGGCGTCATCAAGTTCAATGACGACTACAACCTGGTCTTCAAGGTGGAGACCCACAACTCCCCTTCGGCCCTCGATCCTTACGGCGGCGCCTTGACGGGCATCGTCGGCGTCAACCGCGATCCCTTTGCCACCGGGAAAGGCGCCAAGCTGATTTTCAACACCGATGTCTTCTGTTTCGCGCCCCCTGATTACGACAAACCCCTGCCCAAGCGAATCCTCCATCCCCGTCGCATCTACGAGGGGGTCCGCGAGGGTGTGGAGCACGGCGGCAACAAGAGCGGCATACCCACCGTCAACGGTTGCATCGTCTTCGACGAACGCTATCTGGGCAAACCCCTGGTTTACTGCGGCACGGCCGGAATCATGCCCGCCCGTCTCCACGGCGAGCCCACCCACGCCAAAGAGATTCGCGTCGGCGACCTGATCGTCATGACGGGCGGCCGGATCGGCAAGGACGGGATTCATGGCGCCACCTTCTCTTCGGAGGAACTCCATGAGGACTCGCCCGTTACGGCCGTGCAGATCGGCGACCCCATCACGCAGAAGAAAATGACCGATTTTCTGCTTGTGGCGCGGGATTTGAACCTCTACCGTGCCATTACCGACAATGGCGCCGGCGGGCTGTCTTCGTCGGTGGGAGAAATGGCGCGGCTCTCCGGCGGCTGCGATATCGATCTGAAGAAAGCACCCCTCAAATACGCCGGTCTGCAGCCCTGGGAGATCCTGCTGTCGGAAGCGCAGGAGCGGATGTCCCTGGCCATTG
>JAPLJM010000273.1 GCA_026388595.1 Deltaproteobacteria bacterium | reverse complement strand
GTTCCGCCCTTGCCGCTAATTACCGCAATTTCCTTCATGACTTTGCGGTCCTTCCATGATTCCGTGGAACCGGAATTTGTTTTTTCGGGACATGAGTTTCACACCATGCCAGGAGCCGTTCCAAGGCATCGATAAAGACGGGCGCATAAGACGGCAGAGCTTTAATTAATGCCTCACCACGGGCGTAGGCCTCTGCAATCCGGCGGTCGTCAGGGATCGACAGGACGATCGGGATATTTTCCTCTCGGCAATAGGCGATTGTTTTATCGTCGCCCAGATCGAAGCGGTTGAGAACGACACAAAAGGGTTTCTTCAGAGCCCGCGTCATCTCCACGGCCAGCGTCAGATCATGAAGTCCGAAGGGAGTCGGTTCCGTCACCAGAAGAACCGCTTCGACGTCCCGGACCGCTTCGATTACCGGGCAGGATGTTCCCGGCGGGCAGTCCAGCAGAATGATTTCTTGATCCCCGGCGGCGCCCTTGACGGCGGCGATCACGGCAGGGGTCATGATCTGGCCGATGGACAGGATACCCTGGACAAAAGCGACGCCGACGGCCGCCCCGATTTCGACGGTTCCCACCGGCTGTGATATTTCCACAATGGCCTTCCGGGGACAGAAGAGGCTGCAGGCGCCGCAACCCCGGCAGAGTTCCGGGAATATCAGCACCTGCTTTCTGACAACGGCAATGGCGTTATAGGCACAGATATCGGCACAGACACCGCAACCATCGCATTGGCCTTCCATCACTTTCGGAAGCAGAACCGTGGCCGGAAAGCTGGAATCGATCTGCGGTTTGAGAAAGATATGGCCATTGGGTTCTTCCACGTCGCCCCTGCCACCCATTGAACAGGGGAGGCCTTCCAAGGAGAGATTCATGTGGTTTTCCACCTTATTTTTCATGTTAATCGAGCGCCGGGACATTTATAATGCGCGAGAGAGTGCATTAGCCGAGATTCATCAAGGAGTAATTGAATCATCGAATATTTCGCCCCGGCGCTCGATCATCTATGCTCCGTTATGCCGTCGTCATTCGGCTGATCCGGTCGTGAATCCCGCTGAGGGTCTTTTCCAGTTGATCCACTTCCTGCTTCAGTTGACGAAGCTCTTCTTCTGCGTTGGGTGCTGTCTGCCCAAAGGGTCCGAATCCCATACCACCCCGCATCCATCCGGCCAGGCCCGTCGCGAAGAAGCGGTTTCGCCGCCCTCTCCCGCCGCGGCCGAAAAATGATCTCGCGGAAACCTCATCGGCAAAGACCGGCGTACCGTAACCTGTGCAGAAACCCTTGCCCCTGCCTGTCGTGGGCCCCATTCCTGATGGCCCTGTTCTGTCTCCTCTTGGCATAGAATGAACTCCTTTCGTATTTTTTGTATTCCGAGAAAATCGAAAAAACGGTTGCTATCGATTCATGCCCAGTGTCCTTCCACATCAGCCTGATCCGCCTGGCTTAAACGATCCTCTTTGTAAAGACGCAGGGACTCCTCTACCGTTCCCCCTTCGCAGAAAAATATGCCGATGCCGGCGGCTTTCAGTATCCGGAAGGCTTTCGGCCCCACGTGGCCTGTAATGACCGCCTCCACGCCCAGATTGACCAGCCGCTGGGCCGCCTGAATCCCGGCTCCCTGGGCGGCGTTCATGTTCTGTTCGTTGGCATGGGCTTCCCACGCCTCCGCTTCCGGATCGGTGACCATAAACCACCGGGTCCGTCCGAACCGGGTATCCATCGCACTTGCCGACTGATTTCCTGTCGATGTGACCGCAATCTTCATGGCCTTCCTTTCCCTCCTGTTTTGCAATGTCCACGGTGTCGCCGGTGATGCTCCCCCTGTCCTTCGCAAGGAGCACATCCCGGCAGGAAAAACCGTTCCCTGCTCAGCTTTCCCTTGCAAAAGGCCTCAAACACTTCATCGGCGGTTCCCCGGATAAAGGGAATCACCCGGATGCCGGCGGCTTCCAGCATGCGTTTCACCACCTCCGACAGGGCGCCGCAGATGAGAACCTGAGCACCCAATTCCCTGATCCGGGCGGCCCTGGCAATCAGGGTGTCTTCTCTCCAGAATGTTCTTGACTGTACCGGCGCAGCTCCCGGATTGTTTTCAATCATCAGGAGTTCCTCCGCCGCATCAAAAACCGTAGAAACTCGATTGCCGCAGACCGGTATGGCGATTTTCATGGGAAGAACCTCTGCAAGGCGCATCGCAGCTTCTGTGCCAGCGGATGTCGGATTTGATTAAAAAACGGGAATCCCGCGCTATATTGAATGGATGCTTTTGAACAGCGTAATGCCATGAAATACAAAAAGTCGCATTATTGCTCTCATTTTTCTGTCTGATGATTGCAATATTGCGACTTAAGGGTATTGGAAGGGATCAAGCTTTCTTACTTCACCATCACTGCCCGGGGATCCTGGGTCCATTCCTGCATGGCACCGTCATAAACCCGGACATTACTGTACCCGAGCAGTTCTTTAAGCAGGTATGACCAGGTGGGGCAACACTGGCCTGTGTCGCAATAAGTGACAATTTCCCTTGAACGGTCCTTCCCGGTAGCGATTTCAGCAATCACGGCCAGGGCCTCTTTGCTCTTGAATGTGCCGTCGTCATTGAAGGCGCAGGATGTGGGGAGGTTGATGGCGCCTGGCATATGTCCGAACTTGGCGATGCAGTCCAACTTTCTCTTTCCTGAGAAAATATCCGGTTCCCGGACATCGAGAAGGAGAACCTTCCCCAGACGGCGACCTACGTATTCCTTGTCGGCAATCATCGCCGTGTTGACTTTTCCCGTAAAGGGCATTTCGAAAACATCTGCGGTGGCGGTGGACAAAGCCTTCTTTTCTCTGGTCCACTTGTTGTAGCCGCCATCGAGAATGGCCACGTTTTCAATCCCCGCATATAGCAGGGTGCAGGCCACACGACCGCTGTGATAGCTCTCCCTTGGCGTATCCGTCTTGCCCACGACAACAATCAAGGAGTTAAAATCGACTCCGACACAACCGATCAGTTCAAACAGGTCATCCAAGTCCGGCATCTCCGTATACAATTCGCCCTTCTTGAAGGCCCAGGATCCGTAAAAGGCGCTTACGGCCCCGGGGATATGACCTTCCCGGTATTCTTCAACCTTTCGGACGTCCAGAACCGTCAACCTGGGATTGGCCAAATTTGCATCCAGCCAATCGGTGGAAACGACAGGTGAGATATCCCGCGCAAATCCGATTTCCGGCAGTACGAGGAAAAAAAAAGCCAATAAAATTGTCTTGATTAAATATTGTCTTCGCATGGTGTTCCCTCCTTTCATTGACTGGTTACTGTATAGCGCATCACGATTCATGCCATCGAACATCAAAAGCAGAAATAATGGTAACTATTCAGGAATATAAGGCGGTTACGAAATCAGGCTGTTTTGCCTTTATCTTACGATTGGGTTGCGGGGTAGCATTTATGCGACCAGCTATGAACGGTCGCCTGTCTTCGGAATCTGGATGTGCAGCGCTTTGATTTTTCTGAAGAGAGTGCTTTTGTGCATGCCCAGTTGCCGGGCTGTCTTCAGACGGCTCCAGTCGTTTCTACGTAATGCATTGGTAAGAAATATGGCTTCCATATCCTTCATGGATAGGGTCTCAAGAGGCTGCCCGTCGTTGTCCGCCATTTTTATACACAGGGATTCGGGTAAATGATGCGGCTCGATCATTTCGGCTTTGCACAGGATAAAGGCTCTCTCCAGAATATTTTCCAGTTCCCTGATGTTGCCGGGATAGTCATGAGACATCAGACAGGCCAGGGCCTCATCTGTGACGCCGGTGATGTCTTTATTTTGAACGGCGTTCAGGTGCTGGATGAAATGTGCAACCAGAAGCGGCAGGTCTTCCATTCTTTCCCGCAGACGCGGCAATGCGAGCCGCATGACATTGATCCGGTAATAGAGGTCTTCCCGAAATTTTCCTTCCTTGATGAGATCGGCCAGTTTTTTATTGGTGGCGGCGATGATGCGAACATCTGCCTTCGTGCTTTCAATGGACCCGAGGGGCTCGTAGGTTTTTTCCTGAAGCACCCGGAGGAGCCTGACCTGCATGGCTGCTGAAATATCACCGATTTCGTCCAGAAAAAGGGTTCCTTTCTCCGCCTGCTTGAAACGGCCCGGCTTATCTTTTTTCGCATCCGTAAAGGCGCCGGCCTTATATCCAAATAGTTCGGACTCGAGCAGGGTGTCCGGCAAGGCGCCACAGTTGACGGCAATGAACGGTTTGTCTTTCCTGGGACTCAGTTGATGGATGGCTCTGGCAAAAAGTTCCTTGCCTGTGCCGCTTTCTCCCTCGATCAGGACAGTGCTGGTGCTGTTGGCCACATCGGGCAGAATGCTGAACAACTGGTGCATCCGATGGTTTTTGGAAACAATGTCCTCAAAGGAATAGGTTTCTTCGATGGTCTTGCGGAGCGTTTCCTCGATGCTCATATCCCGGAAGGTTTCAACGGCGCCGATGACGGCGCCCCTTTCATCCTTCAGCAGGGCCGTGGAGATGCTGATGGAAAGGCGCTGCCCCTGCGCGTTGACGATATACACGGTTTTATTGGCAATCGGTTCGCCGGTCTGCATGGTCTTCTGCAGGCAGCAGCTTTTTTCACAGATTTCCGCTTTCAGGACATCCCGGCATTGTTGACCGATCGCAGCTTCACGGGTTACGCCGGTGATCTTCTCAGCGGCCCGGTTAAAAGATGTAATCCGCCATTGATGGTCCACGGTGAAAACACCGTCGGCAATCGAATCCAGAATGATATCCCTCTGCTTGATCAACATCGAATATCCCTCATGAAAAAAGCTTCATGATCGCTTCCGCCATGAGCCGGTAACCGGCCACGGTGGGGTGTACGAGATCATACTGCACCAGCGACCGGAAATCAACACCCGCATCGATTTTCTCCTTCCAGTACGCGTGAACCCGGGCTACGGGCAGGCCATAGGCGTCCCCCAGTTCCTCAAGCTGACGGTAATATTCCTCCACAAAGTCGTTTTCCCCATGATCCCCGAGATGACCGGAGGTTACAAGAATGATTTCGGCGTCACCGGCCTTGCGGATCTTTTCGATGATGCCCTGAATATTGCCCCTGAACTGGCTGACCGTAAAGCCGTATCCGGCGTCGTTGATGGCATACTGGATGAAAACGCAGTCGGGTTCCTGGTCGAGCACGTCGGCCTGCACGCGGTAGAGCCCAAAATCCGCCGTATCCCCCGGTACACCGCTGCCGAAGATGGAAAACCGACTGTCCGGATACTGGGCCTGCAGCATTTCCTGAAGGAAGTCCAGATAACCTTTCCGGGCCATCCAGCCGCTGGTGAGCGAATCGCCGATCGCGGCAATCATCACCGGGGCGCCGGACTTCAGTCTTTCGATGGTTTTAGAAGGTTTCAATATCACGAGAAGCTCTCTCTATTGAATGGGTGTAATGGATATCCTTAATTTTAAGCCACATTCCCGGCAGTAAATCGCCTTTTCTTCTTGAATGGGGCTGGAACAGATCGGACATTGATGCAGGAGCTCCGTCCGGCAGTATTCGCAAAACTTTTTGTTCCTGTCATTTGTGGCGTAGGCGCATTCCGGGCAGATCAGATAAGACACAGACACGGTCATCATCTCTCCGCATTCAAGACAGGGCTTCTACACGACAGGGCACATACCGGTGCATGGGCGTACCCAGCCAGTCCCGGTGTGTGTTTTTCGTCAGACGGTTCACATTTACCCCATAGGCCTTGCCGTCATAGACCATGCCGAAACCATGGGGAATGACCACATGACCTTTTCGCGCCGTGTCCGTAATCTCCAGTTCGATCTCCAGGGTGCCTGCTTCCGTCGTCACCCGGACCATCTGGCCATCCATCATGTTCAGCGCTTCGGCATCCGTGGGATGCATGGTCAGGGTGCAGGCACGCTTGCCTTGATTCCAGGCGGGATTGCGCATCAAGGTGTTTGCGTTCATAGAAAAATGACGTCCCGCCATGAGGACCAGGGGAAACCCCGGATCTGTTGTCAAGGCCGCCTCTTCGTTCGCAGCGTCGATGCTTTGGAGTTCCTCGAGTAGCTCCGGGATCAGCAGATTGATCTTGCCGTCCTCCGTATGAAGCTGCTCAAAATTATTATCCGGATCGACCTGACCGATCCAGAGGCCTTCGGGATGATCCAGGATCTTTTGGAACAGTTCTTCACCCAGGCCCATTCCCGGCGAAAACCCGGCCCGGACGGCGTTCTTTCGAAAGTTCTTCGGCACGGTCTGCAGAAGCCCCCAAAGGGAGGCCAGATGAACCGATCCCATGGCTTTGCCCAGGGTTTTGCCCAGGACAAAGGGCATGGCCTTCATGGCCGCAGGCTCCTTCTGGACATAATCCATCAGGGCCAGACCAAAGGCGGCATGGCCTTCTTCCGCCGCTTTATAAAGGCTGTTGGGGATGGACTGGATCAATCCCATCCGATCTGCCAGTCGGAGGTGAATTTCGCCCAGTTCCAGGGGCTCCCCTTCCGCCTCGATGATGGGCCGCCGCATCTGAAAAAAGATCTCGGGGAAAGTCAGAGCGAAAAAGGCCGCATCCCAGGATTCATAGCCGGATCGGGAAGGAAGGATATAGTGGGACAGAACTGCTGTTTCCGTCATGGCCAGCTCCACCGTGACCAGGAGATCCAGGCGCTTGAAGGCTTTTTCGTAAGCCGTTGTGTCCGCGAAGGAGCGCAGGGGGTTGGATCCTGAGACGAGCACGGCTCGCAGGCGTTCCGGATGGTCGGACAGAATCTCCTCCGGCATCGCGTTGGGTGGAAAAACCCCCGTAACGGGCGGAAGGTTCGTGGCGAGAGTCCGCCAGGTCTTGGGATTCCGTTCATCGGAATGGGCGCCGATGGGCATCAGATGCCCGGGGAAGACATTGCCGCCGCGGACGCCGATCCGCCCGCAGATCGCCAGCAGGATCACTTCCAAATAAGAGGATACAGCACTGTGGCGATTCATGAAAACACCCAAGTCGTTGCGCAGGCAGGATTTCCGGGTGGCAAAGAGGCGGCAGAGCTCGCGGACCCGGTCAAAGTCGAGGTGGCAGGTCCGGACGGCCTCGCGGCAGTCAAAACCGGTGAACAGGGGTTTGATCCTGTCAAATCCCGATGTGTGGTTTTCAAGATAGTTTTGGTTCTCCCAACCTTCCTCGAGAATAATGGCAATCATGGCGCGCAGCAACAGGGCATCCGTTCCGGGGCGGATGGGCAGATGGATATCGGCGATTTTGGCCGTCTCGGACAACCGTGGATCGATGACGATGAGGAGCTTTTCAGGGTCTTTGGACAACTGCAGGAGCTGCCGCGGCGCCTGGGGAATCTGGTGGCTCTGCATGCCGTTCCAGCCGATGGCCAGCAG
>JAPLJM010000250.1 GCA_026388595.1 Deltaproteobacteria bacterium | reverse complement strand
CATGCAGCTTATCTCCGAGGAGATCCACTATACGCTTCTGGTCCCAGCAGTGGTGAATGCCCTGCTGAAGCATCCCATGGTGGACAAATTCGACTTCAGCAAGATGCGGGCCATCACCATCGGCGCCGCACCGCCGTCGCTGTGGTCCGTCCAGGAGCTGAAGCGGCGCTGGGAGATTGAATTCGCCAATATCTGGGGTCAGAACGAAGGAACGGCCAATGTGGCGGGGCAATACGATATTCCCGATATGGAGATGCGCCTGGATCACTTCCTGTTTATTTCCCCGGGAAATCAATGGGCCAACAAGGCCACCTGGTTTTCGCGTTTCGTTTCCATGAAGCTGGTCAATGCGGCCATTCCCGACGGTCCCAGGCAGGAAGGCGATGTGGGCGAGCTCTGGTACCGGGGACCCAACGTCATCCCCTGCATCCCCTGCTATTTCCGACGGCCCGATCTGACCGCAAAATCCTTTGATCAGGAAGGCTATTTCAATACCGGCGACCTCTTTCAGATCAAGGACAACGACTGCATCGGCTTCTTCGAACGATCCAAGGACATCATTATCCGGGGGGGCAACAACATCAGCGCCCAGGAGGTGGAGAACATGGTCCTGGGATTCCCGAAGGTCCTGGATGCTGCGGCGGTGGCCATGCCTGACGAAATCCTCGGAGAGCGGACCTGCATCTACGTGGTTCCTAAACCCGGCGAGTCACCGACCCTGGACGAAGTCAAGGCCTACATGCAGGAGAAGGGCATCGCCGTGTACAAGGTGCCGGAACGCCTGGAGATTGTGGAGGCCATTCCCCGGAATCCTGTCGGGAAGATCCTGAAGAAGGTTCTGCGGGAAGACATAAAAAAGAAGATGGGGATCAACCGCCCCTGATCAGACCTTTTCTTTTGACTTTATAGATATTTCGAGCTATCCATTTTCAAAGGTTTTGCAGCACAAATCAGTCCGTACAGGCAGGACGATGATCGCGACCGGGATGGGACATCAGGAGGTGGGGCTATGAAAGTGAATGAAATTGACTACTTTGTCGCGCTTTATGATGTGGCAAAGATGATTAACGCCTCCCTGGAGCCGTCAGATGTTCTCCAGGAGATTGTGATCTGTGTGGTGAAGGCCATGCATGTCAAGGCCTGCAGTCTCCGGCTGCTGGACTCCCGGGAAAAGAAGCTGGTCCTGGGAGCGTCCTGTGGTCTTTCCGAGGCCTATCTTCATAAGGGACCGATCCTGATTGAAGAGAGCGGCCTGGACCGGAAAGCATTGAAAGGAAAGACCGTTTTTGTGAAGGATGCGCAAACGGACAAGAATTTCCAGTACGGGGGCAAGGCGGCTGCGGAAGGCATCCGGTCCGTGCTCGTTGTGCCGCTGACGCTGGAGAAAAAGACCGTAGGAATCCTGCGGGTCTACACGGACAAGATCCGGGAATTCAGCGACCGGGAAATCCGGTTTTTGGAGGCTGTGGCCAATCTTAGCGCCATTGCCCTGGACAATGCGCGGCTCCATAAAACGCTGCAGACCCGCTGTGATCTGATGACAGCGCACAAGTACCGCATCGACGACAACTGACGGAGGAGGACAGGATGATTCGCCTTGGCATCAACGGTTTTGGACGGATCGGGCGGCAGGTGCTAAAAGCCCTTCTGGAAAGGTATCCCCAGTCGCTTCAGGTGGTAGCGGTCAATGACCTCTTCGATGTGGAAACCAATGCGCACCTCTTCAGGTATGATACCAATTACGGCCGCTTTTCCGGCGATATCCGGACAAAAAATGACAATTTTATCATCAATGGCCGGCCCGTAAAAAATCTGGCCTTCCGTGATCCCGCGCAGATTCCCTGGGATGAGGAAGGCGTGGATATCGTCATTGAAAGCACCGGGCTTTTTTTGACCGGGCCCAAGGCCTCCGCCCATCTGGAGGCGGGCGCCAGAAAGGTGATCATTACGGCCCCCGCCAAGGAGGAAGACCTGACGGTCGTTATGGGGGTCAATCACAAAGCCTATAACCCGAAAAAACATCACATCGTCTCCAACGCTTCCTGTACGACCAACTGTCTGGCGCCGCCGGTCATGGTGGTTCACCAGGCTTTCGGCATCGAGAAAGGCATGATGACCACCATCCATTCCTATACCAATGATCAGCGCATCCTCGATCTGGCCCACAAGGACCTGCGGCGGGCCCGCGCGGCCTTTCAGAACATTATTCCCACCACCACCGGCGCCGCCAAAGCCTTGGCGCTGGTGATTCCGGACCTGGCAGGCCGGTTTGACGGTTACTCCCTGCGGGTTCCCACGCCGACGGTTTCCATTGTCGATTTCACGGCGGAACTGAAGACAAAAACCTCAACGGAAGACCTCCGGCAGGTTTTGAGGAGCGCCGCCGGCAAATCCCTGAAAGGGATCATGGCCTGTGAAGAAGGGCGTCTCGTTTCCACGGATTTCAAGGGAGACACCCATTCCTCCATTGTGGACATTGAATTTACCCAGGTCCTTCGAGACAACATGGCCAAAGTTGTCGCCTGGTACGACAACGAATGGGGCTATTCCTGCCGCGTGGCCGATCTGGCGGACTACATGGCAAGAAAGGGCCTGTAGGAGGAAAGCCCTATGACCGTGCGGATCCTGGTGATTGATGATGATGCCATTGCCTGTGAGTTTTTGCAGGAGGCCCTCTCGCGCGCCGGCTATGAGGTTGATGCATTTACCTCGGCAAAAAAGGCCCTCCGGGAGAATTTGTCGGTCTACGATCTGCTGATGTCCGATATCCGCATGCCTGATATTGACGGCCTCCAGTTTCTCCGGCAGGTGCATGAGAAATGGCCGGAGCTGCCGGTCATCCTCATGACCGCCTATGGATCGCTGGAAACCACCATGGAGGCCCTGCGCCTGGGGGCTTGGGATTATATCAGCAAACCCTTTTCTCCCGACCAGATCCGGGCCATGGTCAAAAAAGTTATGGAAGTCCGGGAGCTTCAGCAACGGCGGATGCGGGGCCAACCTGAAGCTTCAGGTGCGCCGGAATTCATCGGCTCGTCGGCGACGATGGTGGATCTCTATAAACAGCTTGCCCGTGTCGCCGATTCGTCGGCCAGCGTCCTGATCGAGGGGGAGAGCGGAACCGGCAAAGAACTGACCGCGCGCTCCCTTCACCAGTTGAGCACCCGCCGTGATAAACCCTTTGTGGTCGTTCACTGTGGGGCAATTCCGGAAACTCTGCTGGAATCGGAGCTGTTCGGCTACGAACGGGGCGCCTTTACAGGCGCAGACCGGTCTCATCATGGCCTGATCGAATCGGCTCAGGAAGGCACCATTTTCCTCGATGAGATCTCGGAGATGTCTTCCGGCCTTCAGGCCAAGCTCCTGCGTTTTATGCAGGACGGCGAAATCCGCCGGCTTGGCGGGCACGAGGTCCGTCACGCGGCGGTGCGCGTCGTTGCCGCCGCCAACCGTGATATTGACGAAGAAATCAAGAGGGATAAATTCCGCGCGGACCTGCTTTATCGCTTTGTGGTCCGCCTGCATATTCCGCCCCTCCGGGAGCATAAGGAAGACCTGCCCCTGCTGGTCGAGTCCTTGCTGAAAAAACTGGGCTATGCCAATGTCCGTATGTCCGATGAAGCCATGGAGCTCCTCATGGCCTATGACTGGCCCGGCAACGTCCGGGAGCTGCAGAATGTGCTCCAGCAGACCATGCTGCTGTCGCCTTTTCTGCTGATCCTTCCGGATAATCTGCCGGAACGGTTCCGGCTAAAGCGCGATGTTCCCCTGCCGCAACTGATGCCGCTGGAAGGTGCGGAGCGGGAGCAGATCCTTCAGTCCCTGAAGACCACATCCTGGAATCAGAGCCGGACGGCACAACTTTTGGGAATCGATCGGAAAACGCTGCGGAGTAAAATTCAACGTTACGGTTTGTTGAAGGATGGCTAAATACAAGCTGACCCTCGAGTATGACGGCACCAGCTACAGCGGCTGGCAGACCCAGAAAAATGCCAGGAGCGTTCAGGGGACGTTGTTCGGGGCGGCGCAACAGCTTTTGGGCCGGGAGGTCGATATTCAGGGCGCCGGGCGGACAGATGCCGGGGTGCATGCCTTGGCTCAGGTGGCCCACCTGGAAACCGGCAAACCCATGCCACCCAAGAAACTCATGGAGGGTCTGAACGACCGACTGCCATCGAACATCAATGTGCTTCGCGTAGAGAAGGTCCATGACCAGTTTCACGCTCGTCATCATGCGGTGGCGAGAACCTATGTTTACCTTGTTTCACGATACCGGACGGCCTTTGGAAAACGCTATGTCTGGTGGGTGCGGGATCCGCTGGCGGTAGAGAGAATGCAGGCGGCATGCCTGCTTTTCCAGGGCTTTCACGATTTTGTCTCTTTTGCCGATAAGCGCTTCGATAAGGATGCGTCCACCCGTGTGAAGCTCGACCGGATCGAGATCACCCCACAGGAGGGCTTGATCGTCTTCCGCATTACCGGTTCTCATTTTCTCTGGAAAATGGTCCGCCGCATGGTGGGCGTCCTTGTGGAGGTGGGCAGGGGAAAGTTGACGCCCAAGGATATTGAGCAAATGCTGGCATCGTTTTCAGAGACGCCTGCGAAATACACAGCCCCGCCGTCAGGGCTTTTTCTAGCGCAGGTTCAATATGCAGGCGACCGGGAAGAAACGGTCCGACTGCCCTTTCTCATAAGCCCTTTCATGAATGTGTAAACACTTCATCTCTTAAGCTTCCCCCCTCGAGACCTTTGAAAAATGGGCAACGCCCGCCGC
>JAPLJM010000338.1 GCA_026388595.1 Deltaproteobacteria bacterium | reverse complement strand
CGTCCCACGGGAATGGAACGGTCTGCAGAAAGATGCAGGATAAGAAGATAATTCCCGCTGTCTCTGGCTTCACGCCCGATAAGGTCCCAGGGTATCGTCAGTTCCCGAACCTCGTCATGAAGCGTCATATCTTCCCGCCAGTGCACCGATACCGCTTTAAACATCAGCGTCTCCCGCATAGCAAGGAAGGTTTGGGCAAAATCAATGTCCGTATGATAATCGGGAAGAAAGAAGCGCGGCAGGTGCGAAGAGACCAGAAAGAGAACGCCTGCGGGGGTTCCCTGCCGGGACAGTTTGGCCAGTTCTGTTAAATGTCTTCTGCCCCGGTCCGTCACGGCATCGGGAAACATGGCAAGATCCTTACTGAAAAGGGTGCAGGATTTGACCTCTAAAAGGAAGGGCCGCCCGCCTTTCTCCAGTAAAAAATCAAACCGGCTGTGGCCGCAGGTCACTTCCCTTTTCACAATCCGCATGTCTTCCAGACCGGGAAGGCGCTGTGTTGCGATGAGATGCGCCACCACCTGGTTGGTCAGATGGGTATGGAGCAAGACGGGCGCTTTTTCTTTCTCTACGGCCACGGCCAGGTATGGAAGTTTGGCGCCCTGCTTTTGAGGATTTTTAGTCAGGTAAAGGGTACAGCCCGGCAGAAGCAGCTCCCATAGCCTTCCCGGGTTGGGCAGATAGGCTTCAGTATACAGGCCATCAACGAGACAGCGCACCACGAAGCGATTGGGCCTGTCCAGGAACGTCGCCTTCCGGATGTCCCCGAACAGGGGCATTCCGTCCCCCGCTTCACCTTTCTTCATGGAAAATTTCCCGATAAAGGGAGGTAAAGCCGTCCTTGCCTGTGGCCAGCATCAGCGTCAGCGGCATGACCGTTTTCCCCAGGGCCAGCATCCGCAAAGTCAGATCCCGGATGTCCCACTGGGCATGACGGTCCGCCCGGAGCCGGGCCATATGGTAAAGCTCCCTTGCATTGATTTTCAGAGCCACCCTTTTGCGGTGGGCGTTCGTCAGGATATAAACCGCTGCTGCCGGGGCCTTGTCTCTGATCTGTTCGTAAACCGCGTCGGTTCTGGCAATGACTTCTTGAAAGGCCTTGTCCATGCCAATGGCAGAGACGGCGGGTGGGATCGTCACGCCTAGCGCCGGATCGTAATCCTGGCAGGTCAGCGTGGCCATACGATGCCGCTTCAACTGGGCAAAGCAACTGGCACTGACCTCCAGCTCAAAATGAAGATCCGCATGTTCAAATTCACGCAGCACCGGATCGTAAGCCTGGAGGTGGCAGAGGGCCGTCTTGATGATCTCCCCCTTTTGCTCATGATTCATTTTGTGGACGAGGTCAAAACACCGGGACATGGGCAGCCGGGAAGATGAGTGGAGCAGGCATGCCAGGATTTTATCATCGGCCTGTGGTGTCGTCTCGCAAAGGACAACGGGTTCGGGGTCAGGCGCCGGGTCAGGCTTCAGTTTATCCGAGATGATGGCAGCCACCCTTTCTATCAGAGCAGGCCGCGCCAAACGGTCATAATCGGTGGCCTGGGTGTAGCGGATGAGTGATGGGGCAATGTTTTTTGTCGCATCGTAGAGCTTGCGGCTGTACAGACCGGCCTCCACCAGCGGATGGGCGGCCAGGCGGCGGAGCATCAGTTCCAGATTCCTGGCATTGAGGGTCATGCCCAGTTGGGTTTCCGTAGCCAGGGCGATGATATAGCGGGCATCCTCCTTCGCCCAGCCTTCCAGAAGGGACCGGTTCTTGGGATCGGCAGCCAGGTCCGGATTCTGAGAAAAAACGAATGGTTGTAGCTTTTCGTAAAGGTCGTGATAAAAACGGTTCTGCTCACGGATCATCCCGGCGAAGGTCTCTTCCAGGCCTGCCTGGCGGATTTCTTCGGGAATCACAAAATCATCCTGCAGCAGGACATAGCGCTGGGATTTTTCCGTATAGGAACAGAGACGGAACTTCTCTATTTCCTCCACCAGCAGCCGGGAGACGCCGATGACGTCAATATTGAAAACGGCATGTTCGGCGATGGAACTGTGGCCCATCTCAAAGACAATGTTGCGGTTCGACTGGCGCGCCTTGTCCACTTCCGCGCGCGCCACGGCCCTCAGTTCATTCACCGGCTTTGGATTCCGGCTGATCCGGGCGTAGGCGGCCGCAATGGTTTCCGGCGTCAGCTCCTCCAGCTCCGG
>JAPLJM010000053.1 GCA_026388595.1 Deltaproteobacteria bacterium | reverse complement strand
CCTGCTGGGGGATAAGGGTGCCCAGGATGGACGCCACAGAAATCAGGATCAAAAGAACAATGGCCAGTTTCACCGACGCGAAAAAGGACCGGACAGGATTTTTTTTCGACAAAATGGCTAACCTCTTCGGACTGTAATGGGGAACGTGAATACCACTGAACGGCTGTCTTGATCAAGATGAAAAACCATCCACTTAATAGAAGAAGGCGGCCCAGAAGATCAACCCTGTCAGAAAAAGCCCGAACAGCAGGCTCGCCAGGCCGAAAAAAGATGCCAAGAACTGCGTCAGCAGGCCGGGGCCTTCACGCTTCAGGGCATCCAGCCGCCCCTCGGCAACCAGGCGCTCATATTCCAGGGGACGTTCATGCTGAAGGGCTTCGACCTTGTACCGGCCCGTGAAGATGTTCGGCTCCAGGGGAAACTTGTCGGGCACCAGGTGATTGTTGAAGAAATGCACCGTGAAGATGAAGACCGCCGCCAGAAAGGCCTCTTCCGAATGCACCACCGTGGCCACATTGAGCAGCCAGCCCGGAAAGATATAGGAGGATGCTTCGGGGAACCAGAGCATCAGGCCGGAGCCCCCGATGGCCGTCATGCCCCAGAAGACGGCAAGGAAATCGAACTTTTCCCAGTAGGTCCAGCGGTCGAATTTCGGAATATCGCCGCGATCGAAAAACCACCGGAACATCCCCTTGATATCCTGCAAGTCTTTAAGGTTCGGACAGAGGGAGTCAGGTCCCAGCAGGCGGCCGATCCAGCCCCGGGCTTTCCAGTCGGGAAAGAGGAAGCGAATGGAAAGCCAGAGCGTATACAGGAAGAGGGCAATCAGAACCACTGCGGCCGCTCGATGATAAAGGCCTGCCTGGATCGGACCTCCCCACAGATTCATCATCACCTTGGCCCAGGCCGTATAAGCATATTTGAGCGGGAAGCCCGTCGTGACGAGGGTGAAAAAAGACAGGATCAGCAATACATGCATGACCCGGTCTCTAACAGAAAAACGCTGAACCTGCTGCAGGGCATCGCACTCCGGCAGAAACGACGCATGGCCGGTGCCTGCCTTGAGCATATTGCACTTCTGAACATAGGTCTTCCGCCACCACAGGAGGGTGTGGACCCAGAAAAAGAGGAAGGTGACGACCAGCAGGCCGATCATGAAGGCATTGGTTGCGTAAAGAACAGCGTGATTCCGGAAATCTCCGGTATCCGGATGCGCTTCGAAAGAGACGAATCGGGGCTGGATGCCTTTATGACATTGGCCGCACTGGTTGTACAGATTCGCGGGATGAAGGGCGGAACGGGGATCTTTCCGGGGAAGGATGTTGTGGCCCGTATGGCAGTCTGCGCATCCGGCTACCTGCTGCGGCTCACTGATGTTGTGAACCTTCCCGTGATAGCTTTCATCGTAGGAAGACGCCGCATGCGTGGAGAGTTTATTGCGTTTGGTCAACGCTTCATCGGCATGGCAGGCCTTGCATTTTTTCGTGTAGGATGTCCGTGAGGAGGCAATATCCTTCTTCGGCCCCGTCAGATAGGCTGGAATGTCGTGGAGGCCGTGGCAATCGGAACAGGTGGCTGCGTCCCGGTTGCCTTTCAGCAAAGCCTGCCCATGACCCAGAAGGCTGTATTCCTCTTTGGGATGGCATTTTGTGCAGCTTTCCAGAACGGCCAGCTTTTTATCCCGGGCGTTTTTCTTCAGGGCATGGATATCGCTATGGCAGTCCCGGCACTTTATATCCTGGTTGGTAAAGTGAACACTCTTCCGGTATTTCTGGTCAATTTCCTGATGGCAGCTTTTACAGGAGACGGGGGCAGGCGGCTGTTGGCCGGTGATATGCCGTCCCACATCCTTGATGCCGGCGTGACAGCTGGTGCAGGCGTTGTTGCCGTGGGCGGAGTCAGGGAACTGGACCTGAAAGGCGTAACCGTCATGACAGGATTCACAGCGCTGTCCCACCCCGGGGGGAACCTTTGCCGCCTGGACCGGATCACAGCAGACAAGAAGGATAAAGACAAAGCCGACGAGCCATCCGGCCTGTGCCACTGCGATCCATTTATCCCGGTACGTCCATCTGGTTATGACGTTCTTCACGTTTAATTCCTCTCCATCTCTCTGCGAATCATCGTCGCGCCGTTTGAAAGCGGGCGCTATTTACTGTTTTTCACGTCAAACAATCGCCACGCGTCCATCCCCCCGAAAAGCCGGACCAGATCCCTGAATCCCTTCCTTTTCAGATAACTGCCGGCCAGCAGCGTCGTTGTTCCATCAGCGTCAACGAGCAGGATGGCGCGATCCAGGGGAAGCTCCTGATAGCGATCCGGCAGGGCATTCAGGGGAAGATTCACCGCCCCGGTCAGATGCTGACGGTTGAAGTCCTCTGCGGCCCGCAGATCAACAATCAGGACATTTTGTCTTGCAGCGAGCCAGGCCGTTAGGGCTTTCGGTTTTACAGAGGGCATCGGAATGCGGGGAATCTGAGCACTCATTTCCTGAAGCGTCTGCGGATCATTCATTTTCGCTGCCGTCGCCTGCGCCCGGGACGGCAAAGGGCAGGCAAGCACGAAAAGCAGCGGCATCGCCATTATCCATCCACGGTTTATTTTCATGGTACTTTCTCTGATTGTTTTCCCATTTTTCATATTATTCATAAGCCGGCACGTTCTTCAGTCCCCATTCGGACATCTGCGGCTCTGCGTTCGGCTCTTTGAGAACGGGGTAATCGTCCTTCAGGAAGCCCCGGACATTTTTAATCTGCCCTTTTGTGAAAAAAGGTGCATTGTCGGTATGGCAGTCCATGCAACCGTCGGGTTTCCCCTTGGCCCCGTAGGTCAGCTTTTTTTCAAGGGGACTGATATTGTGTTCAATAGCGTAGGACTGCGCCCTGGTCGCCGGGTGATCGGCGGCAAGCACTTTCCCCTTCTCCAGTGTGTAGGCGCGGTCGGCCACGTATACGACATTTCTGAACCCCCGCTTGCCCAGAGCGCCGAGCATCCGCTCGATATCCTGATCGGAGACCACCGAGGGCCGCTTGACGGTGTTGCCGCCGGCGGTTTTCATCGTAAGCAGGGTCAAACCCTTGACGCCGCCTGTCGCCTGCTTTACCTGGTGGAGAGGGATCGGCCGGATCTCACCGTTTTTCTGTTTTTCGCCAAACCACTGCATCCTTTTCGGCACATGGGCCAGATAATGTTCATCATGGCCTTTGCCGGAACGGGCACGGGTCAGCCACGGTTTCCAGGGTTCGCGGGCCGGGGCGGTGTAGTCATCCGGCGAAAGGGCAAGGTCGAAGCCGTCCGCCGTCAACCCCGTCTCGCTGCCGGTGCCCATATCCAGAACCGCCATGGCCCGCGCAGGCTGCGCCGTGATATGGCAGCCGGTGCACCCGATCAGATAGAAATGAAAACTCGCACCGGGAAACTTTTCGGCATGTCGCCGCGCCGGGTTTCTGGTTGCCTTTGGCAGGGCGCTCCGGGTCTGGCGGTACTGGCCGTCCACATGGCAGCCGGCACAGGTCTTCATGGCAACCCCGTCCAGGTCGTCCCGCACACTGACCTGCGGCGACCGCCCCTTGGCGATCTGATGCCGGAGCCGTTCACCGGGGGTGCGGCCGGTCAGGGGATGGCAGTCCGTACATTGGAAGTTTGCCTGGGCATGATAATCGTAAGGTGTGGCATTGATGGCGCCGGTGTTCTTTGCATCGCCGGGGGCGTGGCAGTTCAGGCAGTTTTTAGAGCCCACGGCGCGGCTCACGACAGCGCCCTTCAGCCGGCCTTCCGGGGTGAAGATGTGACCGTTGCCCCACTGATAGCTGACAGCAGGCCTTTTGGAAAAATTCCAGGCGCCCTGCATGAATTGAGGGTGATCGGGGCCGGCCTGGGGGTTGCTGAATGTGAAAACAGCCCCCCGGATCTGGCCCAGGCCCGCGCCGGCAGTGGCCGCCCACCGGTAATTGCGGCGATCGATCTGCTGATTTCTCTGATCAAAGCGGTAACCGGGCATGTGGCATAGCAGGCAGTCCGCCTCCAGGACGCCGCTTTCCCGAAAATGGCTTTTCCCGTCCGGCGTGAAGCGGGAGCTGAAGTCGCCATCGAATGACGATTTATTCAGCAATTCCGACTGGATCAGATTCATGGACAAATCGGCCCGGCCGTCGGCATTTCGGCCATACTCCAGCGGGCCGCCCCCGGGATGGCAGGTGCCGCAGGACGCCGCCATGGTCTTGCGCTGCCCGTCGCGCTTTCCGCCGCCAATCCATTCATAGGCGGAAAGATCAATCTCCCTGTCAGCCCCGTTGACTTTCCGGGTCGCCCTTCCCGCTGCCGTGAAGGGTGACCATTTGCCGTACATGCCCGGCGACAGAACCCAGGGTTTTTTCGGATCGAACCGGTCGCTCATCTGATCGAAACCCTGCTGGAAATGATAACCCGACGTAATGATGGCATAGCCGTGACAGCCGCCGCAGGTCTGCCGGGGACTGTAGGGTTCGGCGGCGTTCCGGTCCGGCCGGATCGGTTCTCCGAGCTCATTCTTCAGCGCCACATCCCCGTGGGTCCCGGCAAAGGCCTGCGTCAGGCACAGGCAGGCAGGAACGATACAGATCAAGACCGTCAAGGCAAGGATTTTCAGCTTTGCATCCATAATCTACCCTATCCGTGTGCTTCCTGCTCTATTTATGGATTGGTATGGGTTTGATGTTGTAAATTAAACCTTCGTTCGCCTTGGAGCCCTTTTCAAAAAGCCCCTCCCGGGTCAGGAAGCCGGCCTTATCCGTGTGGCAGGCGTCGCAGGAGCGGGTCCTGTCCGTTCGTTTCCGGATATTGTGGGCAGGCGTATTCCAGTAGTTGGGGAGGCTGTCATAGTTCGACATCGCGATGCCCGCATGCTTGAAACTGTCTCGGACCGTGGGGATCAAACGCAGCGTCGTCAGGGTCTTCCCGTCCCGGGGATTCAGGCCGAGAAGGAATCCCGGTTTCGCCGTTGAGCCGGTGTCCAGATGGCAGTTGGAGCACTGCCGATATTCCGCCGAGGAATGGCAGCCATAACAGGTCACCTTGCCTGTATGCCGGGTGTGGGCCGCCCGGGTGGTCAGCTTGGCCTCCTGCCCCAGCGTCCTGTGGCAATTCGTACAGGCCGGCCGGTCTTTCACATCCTGCTTGGACAGGTAAGCGGTGCCGTCGCCGTGCATATCGGACTTCTTGTGGCAGTCCATGCAAAGCATCCCTTTCTGGTAGTGCACATCCGGTTTGCCACCATATTCCCCTGTGTATTCGGGGTAAACCCTGCCGCCGTGACAGAAGGCGCAGGTTTTCCCCTCATCCTTTTTGATGAATTTATGTCCCTGGATCAGGCCGATGCTGATGCCGCCCACAGCCGGCGCCTTGACATGGCAACCACCGCAGGAGGCATGGCAGCTCCGGCAGGACTGCTGAAATACTTTTTCATCAAATTGTTTGAGTTCTTCCGATGAAAACCGTTTCATGACCCCCTGCCGCTGGCCGATGGTGGTGTAGTGGAGTGATTTCCCATAGGTGTCGGCAATCTGCCGGTGGCACATGCTGCAGGTCTTCAGGTTATCCGAGGGCCGCTTGACCAGGTTCTTGTGGGCGCTTTCTTTGGTCCCGCCGTTCTCATCGCCTTTGTGGCAGAATTTGCAGCCCATGGCAAAATGGGGGTCTTTCGCGAGCAGATTCTTATCCACAAGATACCCTTTGTACATCTCTTCCGCCTTAACTGGCGGAGGCGACCCTGCTCACCCCTCCCCTTCCGACGCACCCATGGCAGGCGGCTTGTAGAGGAGCTTCAGGGTCGCATCGCTGGTATGGCAGGTCAGGCATCCGCTCTTGCCGGCGGCGACCGTCGATGAGGCAGCAAGAAACAGCAAAAGGGCGGAGAACAAGGCAAGTTTTGTCTTCATTAGGGTCCTCTTGGCGACGGTACCGCGTACGTTAAAGGAGAAAGTTGACGTTATTGAACAATCCCCGCAATCACTGTATTTCTCAATAAATCAATGCGAAGGCATTCGTCAAGGAGAAAACAAAAATTCTGGCAACAAAGGCTTTTCGGAAATGCATGATCCCGACTATTCTTGATCGGGCCTTGGTGGGACAAGGAAGGGGGAGCCGCCCCCCTTCCTTGCTGCTTAAGAAGTCCAGCCTTGCAGGTGAAGCGGCTATTGTTTCGCCGCCCCCTGGATCTTCATCTTGAAGTTCTGATGGCAACTCAGACAGTAGACCTTGGATTCCCCATGGCCTTTATGGCAGACCGTGCAGGCAATCTCGCCCAGATGGGACTTGTGGGGATTGCGGTCCTTGAAGTCTTTCGGTTCCGTTTTTTGGGCTAGTTTGTCCAGGGGACCATGACAGGTGAGGCAGCGGGGATTTTCCACCGTGTCGTCGGCCTTGGGAAGCTCCTTGCCATGGCACTGGGTACAGGCGATCCCCGCCCTGGCATGAAGATTGTCCGTGTAATTGGAGCCGGCCCAGGAGGTGAAAATCTCCTTCAACAGGACCATATCATCTTTTTTCGGCGCCCCCCAGGACCCCTTTTGGCCGATCAATCCAAACATTTTTCCGGGCGTCCAGGTATGACAGGCCAGGCAGTCCAGCGAGCCCTTGGGCGCCACGTGCGCCCTGTGCATCCGGGCCGAAAAGGCGTTTTTCTGAGCTGTTCCCGCCAGATCCGGCGCATGGCACGATGTACAGGCGGCCAGATCGGTTCCTTTGGCCGGGGGGTGCCCCTTGGGAAGC
>JAPLJM010000266.1 GCA_026388595.1 Deltaproteobacteria bacterium | reverse complement strand
TTTTTTGTAGCAGAGTACAACCCGTAATGCTTAACCAAAAAGACAGGTGCTGGTTATCGCTGTTACCTACGAGTCAACACATGCGACTTGAAAAATAAATTGATGATTACCATTTGAATTATGGCATCCATCAGCGCTAATGAGCAAAGAAAATATTCTGAGTTTTCACTCAGAATATTTGTATGACAATTCTGCAACCTTTTCATCTTTAACATAGACTAAACACTGTTGTGGCATTCTCGGACTATCTTTTTTGCATTTACCACATTCTGCGTCGAATTTTATTCCCTTATATTTTCCTGAAAGGAAAAGTGTCTCCATGACTGGATCTGTCGTTCCTTTAGCAACCTCTGTGCCGTTTACGAATAAAGTAATATTACAATTTACTTGATCCATAGCTTGCACATAGATTGTGTATTCATGATTGTCAATGGTTACATTGGCTGTTCTTGATTTAAGCAGGGTTCCACACGCAGTAATCATAAATAGAACAAGTAAAAGACCAATTACTTTTTTCATTTTCAGACTCCTTTTCGAACCAACAGGAATTTTCTTTTCAGCATAGAATTTAGGTAACATAAAAAAATCAGATTCTCAACATGAGTTTCTGACTTAATGGTTAAAGAATAAAGGCTGAACAAGGATTTTCATATAAGGATTAAACAATAGCGAGTCACCATTTAAAGAATTACTGAATGCTGTTTGTAATGTTGAATATCAAGAGAGTATTACGAAAACAATATTTCAGTCAACTATACGTAGCATTATAAATCATTTGGCTCCAAACCAGTATGTTTCGCTATTCTGGCGAGCATAAGGGGTCCTATTTCTTCTCCATCATGAAAGGCAAATACAAAATCCTGGTATCCCGGACGAGACAAGTGTGAGAGGTTGAAAGGTCTCGCCGTGAGTTTTGAAGCGATTTTTTATTTCTTCACGGCCATATTGTCCCGGTGGATCACTTCATCGTAATCCTTGTAGCCCAGCACCTGCTCGATTTTTGAGGATTTCAGGCCCATGATTTTGTGAATTTCCTGTGATCCATAATTGACCAGGCCTTTGGCCAGCGTCACACCCTTCCCGTCAACGCAGAGCACCGGATCGCCGACCCCAAAATCTCCTTCCACATCAATGATTCCCGAAGGCAGCAGGCTTTTCCCCTGCTCAACGATGGCCATTCTGGCGCCGTCGTCGATGATCAATTTTCCGCGGGACCGGAGTGTAAAGGCGATCCAGTGTTTGCGGCTGTTCATGTGCTCGCTCATGGGCAGGAAGAGGGTTCCCTTGTCTTTACCGGCAATGATCGCCTGGAGAATCCCCTTGTCCTTGCCGGGGGCGATGATGTAGGGAATGCCGAAGGCTGTGACTTTCCGGGCGGCGATCACCTTGCTTTTCATGCCGCCCATGCCCACCGAACTGGTGTCAGCGGTCGCCGCTGCTTCGATTTCTTCCGTGATTTCCTTGACCAGGGATATCACTTTGGCCTTTTTGGACAGCCCGGGGTGCTTGTCATAGAATCCTTCCGTATTGGTCAGATTGATCAGCAGATGCGCCTCGGTGATGTTGGCGATCATGGCTGCCAGGTGATCGTTGTCGCCGAATTTGATTTCATCCACGGCGACCGTGTCATTTTCATTGATGACGGCGATGACGCCCCATTCCGTCAAGGTAGAGAGTGTGTTGCGGACGTTGAGAAAGCGCTTACGGTCCGTGAGGTCGCTCATGGTCAGCAGGATCTGGGCCACATAAATGCCGTGCTTGCCGAAGGCGTTGGAATAGACCCGCATGAGCCGGCTCTGACCGACGGCCGCGGCCGCCTGCTTCTGGGGCATGCTTTTCAGGGGGCCGTTAATGCCCATGCGGTGCTTGCCCGAGGCAATGGCCCCGGATGTAACGATAACCACCTGGTAGCCTTTTTTCGTCAGATCGGCAATTTCATCCACGAGCTGCTCGATGATTTGCAGGTCCAGACCGTCTTGGCCTGTCAGAACGGCGCTGCCAATTTTGATAAGCACTTTCTTTACATTCTGCAGGGTGCTTTTCCGAATGCTTGTCATAGCGATGTCATTACCTTCAAGGCTCGTTAAAATATTTATTCAGTGTCATTCTGATCTTTCTCTGTTGCTTGCAGCTTGCGGGCAATTTCGCCAACCGCCTCTTTGATGCCTTCCCCGGTGACAGCGGAAAAGCTTAGAATCTCTATGCCTTTTTCCCTAAACTTGTCAATCTCTTTTTTGATCCTCCCTTGCGTCAGCGGCAAGTCCAGCTTGTTGATCCCCACGATTTGTGGTTTTTGGGCCAGCTCCGGGCTGAACTGAGCAAGCTCCCCGGTAATGGCTTCGAAATCCGTCCATGGATCAGAATCTTTGGTAATATCGAGGATATGGAGAAGCAGAGTCGTTCGCTCAACATGGCGGAGAAAGCGGATGCCCATGCCCAGTCCCTGGGAGGCGCCTGGAATCAGACCAGGGATGTCGGCGATGACAAAGGTTTCGTACTCGCCGATACGCACAACGCCCAGGTTCGGCGTCAGGGTGGTAAAGGGATAATCCGCGATCTTGGGTCGGGCAGCAGATACTTTGGTGATAAAGGTCGATTTTCCCACGTTCGGCATGCCGATAATGCCCACATCGGCAAGCAGCTTGAGCTCCAGCAGCAGCAGGCGTTCATCGCCGGGCATGCCTTCCTGGGCGAAACGGGGGGCGCGATTTTTTGCCGTGGCAAAACGTGCGTTTCCCCGGCCGCCGATACCGCCTTTGCCGGCGATAAAAGTCTGGCCATCCACCGTCAGATCAGCCAGCACCTCATCTGTATCGGCGTCTTTTAACAGGGTGCCCACCGGCACAATCACCACAAGATCATCGGCGCTTCGTCCGGTTTTATTGCTGCCCTCGCCGTGCTGGCCGCGTTTGGCGGTCTGATGCTGTTGGTATTTCAGGTCCAGCAGGGTCCGGTGACTGCTTGAGGCTTTGATGATTACATCGCCCCCTTTGCCGCCGTCGCCGCCGTTCGGTCCGCCCCGGGGCACAAACTTCTCACGCCGGAAACTGACACAGCCCTTGCCGCCGTCGCCCGCCTTCACATAGATCTTTGCTTCGTCGATGAATTTCATATGGAATTACAAATCTTCTCTCTTTTCAACAACCGGAGACCTTTAAAAAATGGTTCGCCACCGCTCAAAAATCTTTTTCGCTTCAGATCTGCTTATGTCACATTATGACTAAAAACAAGTTGTTAACTTCATTGCTGGAAAGGCGAAAAACATTTGATTCGCCGCTTGCGAACCACTTTTCACCGGTTATACAAAGTTTCTCGGCAGGGATGGGGCAGAACGGGCGGATACGGTGTAAATTGCCGGGGCAGAACGAAGGTTGCCCTCAAAAAACAAAAGGCACTTTCAAGAAAGTGCCTTTGTGATGTTTTATTTGAGCAAGACAAATGCAGCTCGACGATGTTGCCTAAACCCTGCGAACATCGGCAGCAGCTTGCCCTTTTTCGTCCTGTTTAATGGAGAACTCAACCTGATCCCCTTCTTTCAGACTGCGAAAACCCTCGCTTACGATCGATGAATGGTGAACAAAAATATCTTTTCCTGACTCACGGGAAATAAACCCATAACCCTTCTTGTCGTTGAACCATTTGACAACCCCGTTTTCACGCTCGTCCATCCGATCTGATATCCTCCTTCATGCAAATCAGGCCGCCGCTGAGTAAACGCTGACCTTTTTTCTTGTTTTATCCAGTCGCTCGTAGGTGACAATGCCGTCTATCGTGGCATAGAGCGTGTAATCCTTACCCAGGCCGACGTTATTGCCGGGATGAATCTTGGTTCCCACCTGACGGACGATAATGCCGCCGGCACGGATCTGCTGGCCGCCATAGACCTTGACGCCCCGCCGTTGTGCATTGCTGTCCCGCCCGTTACGGGTACTTCCCTGTCCTTTTTTGTGTGCCATGCTATCCTCCGCTTACACCGATATTTCCTTGATCTTCATGCTCGTCAACTGCTGGCGATGCCCGGTCTTTTTCTTGTATCCCTTGCGGCGCTTCATTCTGAAGACGTTGAGTTTT
>JAPLJM010000320.1 GCA_026388595.1 Deltaproteobacteria bacterium | reverse complement strand
CGCCCAGGGCATATTTCGCCCCGCAGTATGCGGCAAATTCCTCTTCAAATTTCCGGACTTTGAAGACACCCTGCCGTTCCTTGTCAAAACCGTAACGCATCAGAACGCCTGTTTCCATGACGTCCATAACTTCCTTCATTTCCTCTTTACCGATCAGCTCCGCACCGGCCATTTTTCTTCCTCCATTTTTAATATTTTAGAACGACGAAGTTAAAAGCGCCAGAGGCGAGGCGCGCGAATCCTGAGGAATGAGGCGTACCGTGTCGTACGCCGCAACGACGAAGGATGAAGCGCAGCAAAGCATATGGCCTTTTTACTTTGTCGTCAATAGGCTTCCTCGTAAATCTCCACGGCATCCTCAATCGTCAGCTTCCGGGGATTGTTCTCCAGCGGCCTTGCCACGGTCATCGCCATTTTCGCCATGTCGCCAAAGGCTTCCTTGGGAATATCGAGATCTTCCAGGGTCGTGTAGATGCCGCAGTCCTCGATCAGGGCTTCCACGGCTTCCACGGCGTGCCAGGCCGCTTCCCGCAGGGGCATCTCATCCGCGTCCTCGCCCATGACTTCGGCGATAATCGCGAATTTCTCAAGATTTCCCGGTAGATTGAAGGCCATCACATGGGGCAGCAGGAGTGTATTGGCCAGACCATGGGGGACGCCGTATTTCCCGCCCAGGGGATAGGACAGGGAGTGCACGGCGGTGACGCCGGCGTTTGCCAGCCCCAAACCGGCATACAGACTGCCGAGCAGCATCTGCTCCCGGGCGACCAGATTCCCGCCGTTGTGGACACAGGTTCGCAGGTGGTCGGAAATCAGCCGGATCGCCTCCAGGGAAATCATCTCGCTCATGGGGGATGCATTGATCGAGGTATAGGATTCAATGGCATGGCAGAGGGCGTCCAGACCTGTCGTGGCCGTTGGTTCCGGCGGCAGGCTCAGCGTCAGCGCCGGGTCGAGCAGTGCGATCTCGGGATAGAGGAAAGGGCTGTTCATGCCTTCCTTCTTCTTGAGATTCTGGCGGACAAAGACGGCCGTGAAGGTGACTTCGCTGCCCGTCCCGGCCGTGGTGGGGACCATGATCGTGGGCAATCCCGGACCGGGGACCTTGTTCAGACCCAGATAGTCCGCCGCCTTTCCCTTATTGCCGGCCACGGCGGCGACTGCCTTGGCCAGATCCATGGCGCTTCCCCCGCCGATTCCGACGATGAGATCGCACTTATGCTTCAGGGCAAATTTGGCGCCCTCATCGACCAACTCCAGTTTCGGCTCCGGCTCGGCCTGTTCAAAGAAACTCACCTTAAACCCGCGGCCGTCCAGGACATCGGTCACCTTTTTAACGAATCCCGCCGCCGCCAGATTCTTGTCAAGCACGATCAGCGGGCGATGGCCCTTGAGCGCCCCGATGTGTTCCGCCAGCTTTTCAAAAGACCCCGTCCCGAAAACGATCTTTCTGGCCCCGGTAAAGGAAAAAGGTTTTATCATGATCTATCCCCCAGTTGATTTTTGATCGCTTATACCCGATTCATGACGGAAATGTCAAAAATATAAAAAAAGATACCGCCTGAATCCCGCCTCCCAGGACTTTTTTGCGAGGGTGTCAAGATTTGAAGATATTTCAAATATTTGTTGACTTTGAACCCCTGTTCGTATAGGAAAAGCCGATCGGAAAAATTTTCTAAGATATTGATTTCGTGACATTTAAACGGGAATATCCCAACCGACCTGAGACCTATGCCCCATAAACCGCCTCCCCCGGGAAAGCAGCCCGCTGCCGGATTTGGCCTGAAATCCATCCTGTTCCTGGTTTTTTCCGTGCTCCTTTTCCTTACGCCTCTTCATGGGTGGGGGGCGGACTGGACGCCGCTCATCGATCGCCTGGTCCGTGACGGTTACGATGAAAAGGCGATTCGGTCGCTATTCAGCCATCCGCAAGCCCAGTTTGATCCCGCTCCCATGTCGCAAAAAATCGAAGCGCTTGTCCGCCGGTCATCGCGGAAGCCGCTCCCGGGCCAGGGAAAAATCAAAGATGTCTATAAAGGGTTTTTACAGCCGGAAGCCATCGACCGGGCCTATGCCTTCAGCCATGAACATAGAGAGACATTGAAGCGAGTGCGGGCCCGGTACTGTGTCCCGGAGGAAGTTGTTGTTTCCATCATGCTGGTGGAAACGGGGCTGGGTAAAAATACGGGTTCCAGAAGGGCCTTCAACGTCCTGGCGAGCATGGCCGCTGCCCGGGATCTGGAAGAGATCCGGGCTTTTCTGCCCCCCGACCTTCTGACGCCAGCCAATGAAGGCTACGCACGGGCGCGCTTGCGGGAAAAGGCCGACTGGGCCTATCGTGAACTGAAATCGCTGCTGCGCTATGCCGAAGAAAACAGGATGGACCCGCTGGAGATTCCCGGGTCCATCTTCGGCGCCATCGGCCTGTGTCAGTTCATGCCCTCGAATGTCGCTTCCTACGGCGTTGACGCCAATGGGGACGGCCGCGTCGATCTGTTTGCCACCGATGAAGCCCTGCACAGCATCGGGAAATATCTCCGTGGACACGGCTGGAAATGCCAAATGTCCCGGAAACAACAGCACCGGGTCGTCATGGCGTACAATCACAGTCACATCTATGCCAATACGGTTCTGTCCGTTGCGGAAAAGCTGAGAAGCAAGGCCCGCAGCATTGAAAGACAGAGGTCTCAGCAGACAAACCGCTCCTGAGCCCTTTTATTTCAGCATGCGCTCAAGAAAGAGCTTGCTAAATCGGGGATTATCGTATATAAGCCCGTCACCTGAAACCACAGGGGTCATCCCTGTGGTTTTTATTTTTTTAAAAAGGAGTCAACTCAAGACATGATCAGTGCAAGCAATGTGACCCTGGCCTACGGCAAGCGGGTCCTCTTTAAAGACGTCAACATCCAGTTCACGCCGGGAAACTGCTACGGGCTTATCGGCGCCAACGGTTCTGGAAAATCCACCTTTCTCAAGATCCTGTCCGGCGATATCGAGCCGGACAACGGCCAGATCAGCATCGGCCCCCGGGAGCGGATGGCGGTGCTTCAGCAGGACCAGTTCGCATTCGATGAGGAGACGGTGTTCGGCACCGTTATCATGGGGCATGCAGCACTTTACAAGGTCATGGTCGCGCGGGAAGCGATCTATGCGAAGGCTGATTTCTCCGAGGAAGACGGCATCCGCTCCGCCGAACTGGAGGCGGAATTTGCCGAGATGAACGGCTATGAGGCAGAATCTGAGGCGGCAGTGCTGCTGAGCGGTCTTGGGCTGCCGGAGGCGTTGCGTCACCGGAAGATGAAGGAACTCGAAGGGGGCGACAAGGTGCGGGTGCTCCTGGCCCAGGCGCTTTTCGGCAATCCGGACGTGCTGCTCCTCGACGAGCCGACCAACCATCTCGACCTGACGTCCATCGCCTGGCTGGAGGAATTCCTCGGCCGCTTCCAGAACACCGTCATCGTCGTTTCCCATGACCGCCACTTCCTGAACCAGGTCTGCACGCATATTGCGGATATCGACTTCGGCAAGATCAAGGTTTACGTGGGGAACTACGACTTCTGGTACCAGGCCAGCCAGCTCCATTTGAGGCAGAAACAGGAGGATAGCCGCAAGACGACCGACAAGGCCGAAGAACTGAAGGCATTCATCCGGCGCTTCAGCTCCAATGCCTCCAAGGCGAAGCAGGCTACCTCGCGGAAAAAGCTCCTGGAAAAGTTGACCCTGGACGATATGCCCATTTCGTCACGGAAATACCCCTATGTCGTCTTCAAGCCCGATCGCCCCTGCGGCGATATCATCTTGGAAATAAAGGGACTTTCAAAGGCCATCGACAGTATTCCCGTCCTGAATGCAATCAACCTGACCGTCTGCAAGGGCGACAATATCGCCTTCGTCGGCGTCAACAGTCAGGCCAAGACCACCCTTTTCCAGATTCTGGCCGGCGAGCTTGAACCGGACAGCGGGAGCTTCCGCTGGGGCGTGACCATCGCCACCGCCTATTTCCCGAAGGATAGCAACAGCTATTTCGACAACGATCTTAACTTGGTGGAGTGGCTCTGCCAGTATTCGCCCCCTTCCGAGGGAGAGAACTTCGCCAGGGGGTTCCTAGGCCGGATGCTTTTCTCCGGAGAAGAGGCGCTGAAAAAGACCCGTGTCCTCTCCGGGGGCGAGCGTGTCCGCTGCATGCTTTCCAGGATGATGCTCACCGGCGCCAACGCCCTCAT
>JAPLJM010000080.1 GCA_026388595.1 Deltaproteobacteria bacterium | reverse complement strand
CAGGTCTATACGGCTCATCTGGAAGGCCTCGGGGCACATCATATCCCGCGGAGCGAATTTACGGTTCTGCTGAAAGGGGCGCTGCAACAGGAGACGTTGAGGGGAAACTGGGGCGCCCAGAAGGCATTTCAGGGCGCCATCGCCTGATCAATAAATTCATCGCCGCAGATTGCTTTGACAAATATTTTTTCCTTCTTTATACTTAACCGACTACCGCTGTCTTGAGGAGGTGCATCTATGCAGTACACGGAAAGGGATCGCAGGGAACTCATCAAGCAACTGAAGAAGGTCAGGGATCCCCGGGAACGGGACAGAATGATCTGGGCGCTTGCCGGTCATGAAGGGGCAGCCTTGCACAGTTCATCTCCGGCGGTTCAGCGGAGCCAGCCGGCGCCGGGAAAGCCTCTGCCGGGGAAAATGCCGGACCTCCGGAATCTCCCCCAAATAACCATCGATGCCAAGCGGATGCTCGGGTTTGTGGTTCCCGGCTTCTTTATCATCTTTGGCATCGCCTATATCGGACAGGCTGTCTTGAATTATATCGCATCTCAGCGGATCGAGACAGAAATGCCGCGCTTGATCACCGGGGGAATCTTTCTGATTATCGGCCTGATGGGCATTTTCAAAGCCATGCAACCCGGTCAGATGAAACGAGGCATTCATCATGGCAAAAACTCCTAAGATCGTTCCGCCTGCGGTTTATATCGATCTGGAATAGAGGAGATCCATGCGGAGAACGGACAGAGAAATCAACGACCGGGCGACCATTGATGGCATCATCCGTCGCAGCAAGGTCTGCCATCTTGCCCTGTGCGACGCGGGGCAGCCTTACGTGATCCCGTTGAGCTTTGGCTATGATGGTATTCGCCTCTTCTGCCACGGCGCCGGCGAAGGTCGCAAAGTGGACATACTCATGAAAAACAACAGAGTCTGCTTCGAGTTCGAAATCCTGAGCGACATCATTCCCGGGAAAGAAGCCTGCCGGTGGGGAATGGGATTCGAGAGCGTGATCGGTTTTGGATGGGCTCGACTGCTTGAGCAACAGGAGGACAAACGGATTGCTCTCGGCTGCATTATGCGGCAATACTCGAATCAAGAATGGACCTTTACGAACGAAATGGTTTCAAAAACCCTGGTTATCAGGATCGATATTGATGAAATAACCGGCAAGAGACGAGATGCACTTATATGATTCATTCCATAAACAGATAGCGATCCAGGAACCATTCTCGGTTGATCTTGTCATGATTATAAATGACAGCAAACCTTATGGTGCAACGTTAATTTAGGATTACTTTGAGGATTCAAGGATCTCCAGAACCCTGTCCACGTTGAAGACGCGTTTTTCCCGGCGCGTCAGGCAGAAGGCTTCCAGTCCGACGAAGGGATGGCCTTTGTATTCCATCGGTCCCACGGTCAGCGGCCTGATGGTCCGGTGTGATCTTTCGTCCTTGGCCTTCAGATAAACGATTTCCAGGGTCTGCCTGTTCCCGATGGCGTCTTCGAAGCGCCGCATCTTTTCCTCCCGCGGCAACTGCCGGTCCGCTTGTGTGTATTGAAACCGGGTCAGAAACTTAACCACCTGCCAGTCCATCAGAATGTGGCTCTTCCGGAGGGGTTGTTTCAGGACGATCCCCTCAAGCGTGGTGCAGCGGGATAATGCCACGTACATCTGACCGTGGGCAAAGGTGCCCCGGCCCACATCGATGACGGCCTTTTCGAAAGTCTTGCCCTGGCTCTTGTGGATTGTGATAGCGAAGGCCAGCCGCAAAGGAAACTGGGTGAAGGCGCCCACAGA
>JAPLJM010000366.1 GCA_026388595.1 Deltaproteobacteria bacterium | reverse complement strand
GAGGCGGTTCAGGCTGCCCATATCGGCAACAATGGCAATCTTTGCTTCCCGGAGGGAGAACAGGGCATCCTTTGCGGCCAGACGCAGATCACAGGCGGCGGCCAGGTCCAGGGCGCCGCCGATACAATGGCGGTGAACGGCGGCGATATAGATGTTGTTCCCCTGGCTCATATGGTTGAACCCTTCCTGCATCTGGATGATCAAGTCATACAGCTTCTCACGGAATTCCGGGGTCGCCCCGACCAGGGTATCCTGGTTGTTCATGAAAACGACCAGGGGCAGATCGCGCCAGAAGGCCCAGCTCATGGCATTTAACTTCTCGGGGCGGTTCAGATAAAGCACAGCGGTCTGCTGTTCCACGACCTTCTCAACTTCAAAAAAGGGATATGTATTCATTCGTAACAACTCCTTTCTGTATTGGCTGCCCTTGTAGCGGAACAGCCCTGTCATTGTCAATGCTTTTTCAGCATTTGCTTTGCGCCGGATTTCAGGAATCAGCCCTATAAATTGACCTTTTGAAGCGCCGGTATTTATGTTAATAAGCCCAGCTAATCCATAAGATCATTTTAAAGACAAGGGGGAACGCATATGGCCAATTTGATTGTTGATCCCAGAGATCAAAAGTTTGTACTTTATGAAATGCTGAACGTGGAAGAGCTCTTTGAAGCGCAGCGGTACGCGGATTTTTCCCGGGACATGGTTGATATGGTATTGACGGAGGCCGGGAAGATGGCCGTCGAGGTCCTCTTTCCGGTGCTGGCTGAGGGAGACCGCGAAGGCTGCACGTTGGAAGGCGGCGCCGTTCGCGTGCCAAGAGCCTTTCACCGGGCATACAAGCTTTACTGCGACGGCGGCTGGATCACCATGAGTGCCTCCCCGGAATACGGCGGGCAGGGCTTTCCCCATGTGATCACGACGGCCGCAAAAGAGTGGTTTATCCACAATTTCGGCGCCGTCTGCTATCCCTACCTCACGGAAGGAGCGGCCCATCTCATCGAGGTGTACGGAACGGAAGGGCAGAAGAAAAAGTACCTCGACAAGATGCACGCCGGCCTGTGGGCCGGGACGATGGCCCTCACGGAACCCGCTGCCGGTTCTGATGTGGGAAATCTGAAAACCAGGGCTACCCGCCAGCCCGATGGCAGCTATAAAATTCAGGGATCGAAAATATTTATTACGGGGGCCGATCAGGACCTGACGGAAAACATCATCAATCCCGTCCTGGCCAGGATCGAAGGCGACCCTCCCGGGACGGGCGGCATTTCCATCTTTCTCGTACCCAAATATGTGGTCCGCGACGATGGCACGCTGGGCAGGCGGAACGATTATTCCATCGGTTCCATCGAGGAAAAAATGGGGCTCCACGGCAGCGCCACCTGCGTGATTAATTTCGGCGATGACGATGCATGTTATGCGGAGCTCCTGGGCCAGGAACGGCAGGGCATGAAAGTCATGTTCCAGATGATGAATGAAGCCCGGATCGGCGTCGGCATTCAGGCGCTCTCCAGCAGTTCCATTGCCTATCTCCATGCCCTTCAGTATGCCAAGGACCGCTTGCAGGGTGCAGCCCTTCAGGACATGAAAAATCCTGAAGCGCCGCGGGTGCCGATCATTGATCATCCCGACATCCGGCGGATGCTGCTCTGGATGAAGGCACACGTGGATGGGTTCCGGGCGTTGATGTTCTATGCCCCTTACTGCGCCGATCGGGTCCGCATTGCCGCCGATGAAGCGGAAAAAGAAAAGTGGCAGGGGATTCTGGAGGTGCTGACGCCCATCTGCAAGGCCTATTGTTCCGATATGGCCTTCCGGGTGACGGAGACGGCCATCCAGGTCTATGGCGGATATGGATACTGCTCCGAATATCCCGTGGAACAATTCCTGCGGGACGAAAAGATTGCTTCCCTCTATGAAGGCACCAATGGCATCCAGGCCCTGGATCTGATCGGACGCAAATTGGGGATGAAGAAAGGCCTCTATTTCATGCAACTGCTGGGTGAGATGGGGGCGACCGTAACCAAATATCAACAGAACCAGGATCTTAAAGATTTAACCGCCGATGTCCAGGCTGCCGTAAATCTCCTGGCGGAACTGGGAATGTATTTCGCAGGTTGTGCAAAAGCCGGCAAGTTTATGGTTCCCGTCGCCAATGCCTATCCTTTTTTGATGATGATGGGCAAGGTGGTTATGTCATGGCTCCTGCTCTGGGAGGCAGGCATTGCCGCGGAGAAGCTCAACGCCCTTTACCGGGAGGAAGGGATTGATTCTCAGAATGCCGGCCAGACTCAGGCATTCCTCCGGCGCCACCCCGATGCCGCCTTCTACGCAGGCAAAGGGGCGTCGGCACGATATTTCATCAAGCACGTTTTGCCGGAGGTGTATGCTGCGGCGACGGCCATCAGGAGTGAAGATCTTTCCATGGTTGAAATGGCCGATGAAAGCTTTGCTTCATGAAATCCATCTTTCTATCGGATGCGCATCTCAAAAGCCGGCGTGATCCCTGCTACCGGGATCTGATGCGCTTCCTGGACAGCCTTTGCACCGGCGGTGTGGATCAGCTCTTCATTGCCGGCGATTTCTTTGATTTCTGGTTCTGCAAGGATCATGATGTCTACCCGGACTTTGAGGAAGCCATTGGAAAGCTCGTCATGTTGAAAGAAGGCGGGGTGCAGATTACACTGTGTGAAGGCAACCATGATTTCTTCCTGGACAGCTATTTCGGGAAAAAACTGGGGATGACTGTCTGTGAAGATTGGGCCGTGATTGACCTGGACAGTCGAAAAACGCTGCTGGCGCACGGCGACCTGGTGGATCGGAAAAATAGAAAATACCTGATGCTGCGGAAGGTCCTGCGAAGCCGACTATTCTATGAAATTCAAGGGAAAACCCCCACCGCCATTCTCTGGCCACTGGCCCGACTCTTTTCGCATACCAGCCGGGGATTGTCCCTGGAATCGGAAAACCGTCTGGTGCAAAAAATGCTGACCTTTTCAATGGATCAATTCCGGGAAGGATTTGATGCGGTGATCCTGGGGCATTCCCATGAGCCTTTTTTAAAAGAATTTCTTATGGATGGCCGGCGAAAGACCTTTGCGACCCTGGGGGACTGGACCCGGCACAAGTCCTATCTCGTATATGAGGATGGCCAGTTCCGACTGTGTTATTATCAAGCGCCGGGATGATGGATTATTCGGAAAAGCATTTTATTGTCAACTATTTATAAAATTAAGCATTAATGCCTATGAGAAAAGCTGGACATTGTAAAATGAATGTGCTAGTCAGACCGCATTATCAACAGGAGTAATGGAATGAATTTCGGCGGTATCGAACCGGAATTTTCTGACGTTGTCCGCGCCATATTTGTGGTCCTTCCCGTACCCTATGATCTGACCTCGACATA
>JAPLJM010000009.1 GCA_026388595.1 Deltaproteobacteria bacterium | reverse complement strand
CTGGGCAAAATCATCGGCGGCGGCCTCCCTGTCGGCGCCTTCGGGGGGAAAAGAGATATTATGGAAAAACTGGCGCCCTCGGGACCGGTCTATCAGGCGGGCACGCTCTCAGGCAATCCCATTGCCATGACCGCCGGTCTGGCCACCCTGCAGATTCTGCGGGATCATCAGGAAGCCTATGAAATGCTGGATCGCAAGACCTTCCATATCTGTGATGAGATCCTGAAGCTCTTTCAAAAGAAAGGTTTGCCCGTCCGGATCAACCGGGCCGGCTCGATGTTCACTCTTTTTTTCACTCCGGAGGAGGTCTTTGATTTCGCTTCGGCCCTCCAGAGCGATACGGGCGGGTTTGCCCGGTATTTCCGGGGAATGCTGGCCAACGGGATCAACCTCGCACCTTCCCAGTTTGAAGCAGCCTTCCTCTCCTTTGCCCACACCCCGGATGATATGGATAAGACCCTGGAAGCCTGTGCGCAAACCCTGAAAGCCCTTTAATGCAGGAACTTGGCACTGGCGGCTGCAAAAGGAAATTTGGATGAGAAAGATTCTGATCACCGGCGCGGCAGGCTTCATCGGTTATCATTTGTCAAAGCGGTTTCTTGATGCGGGTGATACTGTCATCGGCATCGATAATGTCAATGATTACTACGATGTGAACCTGAAAATGGCGCGCCTGGCCCTGCTGAAAGATCACCCGTCGTTCCACTTTATCCGGATGGACATTGCCGACCGGGAGGGCATGAGCGCACTTTTCCGGGAAGAACCCTTCGACATCGTGATCAACCTGGCAGCCCAGGCCGGTGTTCGTTATTCCATCATCAATCCCTACGCTTATGTAGACAGCAATCTGGTCGGGTTCGTCAACATCCTGGAGGGCTGCCGGCGCCACAAGATAAGCCACCTGGTTTTTGCCTCATCCAGTTCCGTTTACGGGGCCAATACCCTGATGCCCTTCTCCGTCCACCATAACGTAGATCACCCCTTAAGCCTTTATGCGGCCACGAAAAAAGCCAATGAACTCATGGCCCACACTTACGCAAACCTCTATCAGTTGCCCTGTACGGGCCTGCGCTTCTTTACCGTTTACGGACCCTGGGGTCGGCCCGATATGGCTCTGTTTTTATTTACAAAGGCCATCCTGGAGGATCAATCCATCGACGTGTACAATCAGGGCGACATGCAAAGGGACTTCACCTTTATCGATGACATTGTGGAAGGCATCTACCGGGTTTCGGCAAGGATTCCGGCGCCGAATCCGGTCTGGCGGGGGGACCGTCCGGACCCGGCGACGAGTTTCGCCCCCTATAAGATTTACAATATCGGCAACAACAACCCGGTTGAATTGCTCTATTTTATTGAATCCCTTGAAAAGAATCTTAATAAGAAGGCGAAAAAGAATTTTCTCCCCCTGCAGCCCGGCGACGTCAAGGCCACGTACGCCGATGTGGATGATTTGATGGCCGACGTAGGCTTTAAACCGGCGACCCCCATCGAAGAAGGCATAAAAAAATTCGTGTCATGGTATCGAAAATATTATAGGGTATAGAATTAGAGCAATAGAAAGGAAAGCATATTCATGAGAAAAGCGCTCATCACCGGTATCACCGGCCAGGACGGCTCCTATCTGGCAGAACTCCTGCTGGAGAAGGGGTATGCCGTTCACGGTTTAATCCGCCGGGCATCCACCTTTAACACGGAACGCATCGACCATCTCTACAAGGACTTTCATGATCCGGAAGCGCGGGTCTATCTCCATTATGGTGATTTGTCCGTCTCGGGTCCGCTCACGGACCTGCTCCACGACATCGAGCCCGATGAGATCTATCACCTGGGTGCCTAAAGTCATGTGCGGGTCAGCTTTGATATGCCCGAATATACCGGCGATATCACCGGTCTCGGGACGTTGCGCCTGCTGGAAGCCATTCGGAAGACGGAGATCAAGACCCGGTTCTATCAGGCTTCCTCCAGTGAAATGTTCGGCGCCGCCCCGCCGCCCCAATATGAACTGACGCCTTTCCAGCCGCAGAGCCCTTAT
>JAPLJM010000279.1 GCA_026388595.1 Deltaproteobacteria bacterium | reverse complement strand
AATGTCTTCGTGGCAACCGTCACCCCCATTGACTAGCATGGTTATTTCAACTTCGGTGCGAGTGCCACGAACGTGTGGGCGGCCCTCGAGATGGCCGAACACGTCATCTTTGAAGTGAATACCAATCTGCCCAAGGTGTTCGGCGGAAACCAGGAATCGGTCCATATCTCCAAGGTGGATTACATCGTTGAAGGACCGAATTCCAAGCTGCCCGTTCTGCCCCCGGCAGCCCCCAACGAGATCGACCGGAAAATCGCCAGCCATGTCATCAGCCGGCTTTATGACGGCTGCTGTCTGCAACTGGGCATCGGCGGTGTTCCCAATGCCGTAGGGTCGATGATCGTCGACTCCGATCTGAAAGATTTGGGTGTTCACAGCGAAATGTACGTTGACGCCTTCGTACAGATGAGCAAAGCCGGGAAGATTACCGGGTCGAAAAAGCAAATCGATCCTTACAAGCAGGTCTTCTCCTTTGCCTTCGGATCGGAGGAGCTTTACGAATTCATCGACGAGAATATGGGCGTTGCCGCTTATTCCGTCGATTACACGAATAGCCCCGAGGTCATTTCCCAATTGGATAATTTTGTATCCATCAATGCGTGCATCGAAGTGGACCTCTTTGGTCAGGTCAGCTCCGAGAGCGTGGGGACGAGACATATCAGCGGAACGGGCGGACAGCTCGACTTCGTGGAGGGGGCCTATCGTTCCAAAGGCGGTCAGAGCTTCATCTGCATGAATGCCACGTTCGGGAACAACGGTAGCATAGAGACAAGAATAAGGCCGACGTTGGAGCCGGGCTCCATCGTCACCTGTCCGAGAACGGCCACGCATATGGTCGTCACGGAGTTCGGCGTTGCCAACCTCAAGGGGAAGAGCACCTGGGAAAGGGCAGAAGCCCTAATCGCGATCGCCCATCCCCAGTTTCAGGAAGAGCTGATCCGGGAAGCCGAGAAAATGAAAATCTGGCGAAATGGCAACAAAGCGGCTTAATGATCAACGGGTAAATTGAAACCCATGGACAACAATCAATAATAAAAATTCTTCAGGCATGATTGCTTTCAAGTTCAATGGCGACTAAAGCCCTGCCCCAGGCAGGGCTTTTTGTTAATAATCACCTCGATCGAGACCCTGAACATTCCTCGGCTGTCCATCATCAATCATGATCCCTCACGTGCATTATCTCATTGACACACAAGGCCTTTCTGCCTATACTTGAACCGTTATAAAGCAATGTCTTATCAGACAGAAGAGAGCGATGAAGGGAGATGGAAGCATGAAGGTCATTGATGTCCAGGTGCAGACGTTTACCAGGGAGGCCATGAAATACCACCCCAATCTGAATGAGATCGAAGGAATGATCCGCTTTGTCTTCAAGCAAGAATCCGCCTTTGTGGGCGAGCAGGAATTTATCGCCGGATTGAGGGCGGCAGGCGTCAGAGCAATGATGATGAGTCCCATGGGATGGGCCAAAGCAAATCGTGATCTGGCGCAAATCAAAGAGATGCATGACTACATGGGGCATCTCAAACAGGCCTACCCTGACACGGTTCTCGGCTGTTGGGGCGACATCGATCCCAGGCTCGGCGACGGGGGGGCACGCGAATTGGAAAGATGCATCAAAGAGGTGGGCATGCTGGGGATTTACACGGGCGCCATTCTGACGGGGATCCCTGTCAATGACAAGCGATACTGGCCTTTGTTCGAGGTTTGCGCCGCAGCCGGCGTTCCGGTGAAACTGTCGGTAGGCATGACCGCCATCGGCCAGGGCAAGCCCGGGGGCGGCGGGGTCCATTTGAGCCATGAAAACCCCATCCCCTATGTTGACGATGTGGCCATTCAGTTTCCCGGCCTGACGATCATTGCCGCCCATTGCGCCTGGCCTTTTCACAATGAAATGACCGCCGTGATGATCCATAAAGCCAACGTCTACAACGAGCTTCACGGCTGGTCGCCAAAATACTTCCCGGCGGAACTTAAGCGGGAAATCAATGGACGTCTTCAGGATAAATTCATGTTTGGTTCCGATCATCCCTGGTTTTCCTATGAACGCCTCTTCCGTGATTGGGAAACGGAGGGGTATAAACCGGTAGTTTTGGAAAAGGTATATTACAAGAATGCCCAGCGGATATTCGGGCTCGGAGCATGAACATGCAGGGAATGGCTCTATAACCGACAGGGTCACGCCTTCCAGCAAAAAAGGGGCTACAAGCCGAAAG
>JAPLJM010000382.1 GCA_026388595.1 Deltaproteobacteria bacterium | reverse complement strand
TGGCCGTTGAGAGCGGATGGATCATGCTGGCCACGGCGCCAAGCTTGTTGGCGGCATAAAAGCAGATGATTCCCTGCGGGCTTGTGGGCATGGCGATGGTGATCCGGTCGCGGGCCTTCAGCCCCATCGCCGCCAGGGCGTTTGCGCACTGCCGGATGGCTTCGCCGAACTGCCGGTAGGTGCAGGTGGTTCCGAAAAAATCCCAGGCAATCGCCTCGGGACAGCGCGCTACGGTTTTCATGAGCGCCTCGTACATCGTCACCCGCGGATAGTCGATGGATTCCGGCACGGGACCGTAAAACTTCAACCAGGGTTTCGCCTCATACATGCCAGCTTTTGAAATACCAGGCTTTATCGGCAGCGGTGTACATGGGAACGATCATGGCATCTGCCGCACGCGCCATCCGGATGACCCCGGCCTTGACCTGGCCGGCGGGTCCCCTCGGCCCGTCAACAATGTGACCGGCCAAACGGAACTCTTTTAAATTATCAATCATCATGCCCATGGCCTGACGACCGTCCGTCGAGGAGGACCCCCTAACGGTCTTCCAGCCGCTACGCTCGGCGACGCCCGCAATAATCTCACCATCCTTGCTCTTGCTGATCATAAGACTGGGGCTGAACGGCTGGTAGGTCTTGAAATGACGGATGGCGGCAAAAAACTGCTGATGCCAGACGCAGAGCAGCACGGCGCCCCCTTTACGGTGATAGGTCATCCAATCCTGCTCATTTTCAACACGGAAGCGGAACGTCCAGGAATAGGTGCGGATAAAATGGTAGAGCAACGCTAAGCCGAATTTTGAGGTGATAAGCCGATCTATTTTCTTCAATGCCAAAACATTCCTCTTCTTGCCTTGTCTTGAGACAAGAACTTCTTCGTCCTTCCCTTACAATCATCCCATAAAAGGCCGGATACCGGATGGCGCTTCATGTTTTTTTGTATTCCGCCTCGATCGTGATGGAGATTCCGCCGCGCACGCCAAAGTCCGCCGTGATCTTGCACCACCGGGGCGACAGGGCTGCCACCAGATCGTCAAGAATCCTGTTGGTCACATGCTCATGAAAGGCCCCTTCATTACGGTAGGACCACAGGTAAAATTTCAGCGATTTGGACTCGACGATGCATTCCTCCGGAATATATTGAATTTTCAATCGGGCAAAATCAGGCTGCCCCGTCATTGGACAGACGCAGGTAAACTCGTCCGTCTGAAGCGTAACCATATAATCCCGCTCACGATGCCGATTCGGGAATGTTTCCAGCTGCTTTGACGGTTTTGCATCCCGGCCCTCCCGCCCCAGCAGCGTCAACCCTGCAAAATCGGCCTTCTTTTTTTCCCTGGCCATAAAATAGTTAATCCTTTCGAGAAATTAAGAGGGCTTTACATAACCGGTGAAAAATGGTTCGCAAGCGGCGAAGTCACTTTTCACCGGTCTCATTAAGTGATCCAACGGTCGTTGTGGATTCATAACATGAAACCATAAACAGGGCAACGACAAAGGCCCTTCATTCCTCATGATTAATGACTTTAAGGTGTGCCACGGCCTGCGCCTGGAACACCTTAAAGCGACTCGTTCGGTATTCCAGACTCAATATTAAATCGCCCCCAGCGCCCACTGTTTGTTGAGCCAGTGCATCTTCTGCGCCTCTTCCAGCAGGCCGTCCCGGAAGTCCGGATGGGCCAGCTTGGTGATGGCCAGAACCCGCTCGGAGATGGAAAGTCCCTTGAGATAGGCTACGCCGAATTCCGTTACCAGATAGGAAACATCCACGCGCGGCACTGTTACGATTTCACCCGGCGGCAGGGTCGGATTGATCTTGGACTTCAGGTTGCCGTCCTTGTCCTTGTAGGTCGCTTGGAACGCCAGGATGGACTTGCTCTCCGGGTAACCGAGGGCCTGCTGTCCCTTCGTTGCACGATAGTAAGCGCCCCGGACAAAGGCCAACTGTCCGCCCGTTCCCGAATATTGGACAGTGCCGAGGGATTCGGAACTGACTTGCCCCTGGAGATCGACCCCCAGACAGGCGTTGATGGAAATCAGGTCCTTGTTCATGGCGATGA
>JAPLJM010000179.1 GCA_026388595.1 Deltaproteobacteria bacterium | reverse complement strand
CCGGGGAAAGAAGGTGCAGGTGGAATTCGTCAGCGCCAATCCTACCGGTCCATTGCACATTGGCCATGCCCGCGGTGCCGTGGTGGGAGATGTCATGGCCAATCTCCTGGCGGCGTCCGGATATACTGTTTCCCGTGAATACTACATCAACGACGCCGGCAACCAAATGCACAACCTCGGACGCTCTCTCTGGTATCGCTATCTCGAGCAGATGGGGCAGCCCGTGGACTTTCCGGAAGGTTGCTACCGTGGTGATTATCTGAAGGACCTGGCGGCACAGGTTGTCGCCAGAGACGGGGAAGACTGGTTGGCAAGCAAAGAAGAAAAGGTCATCCCCTTGTTTACGGATTATGCCGCCGGGGCGATTCTCGAGGGCATTAAGGAGGATTTACGGGCTTTTGGGGTGGAATTCGATGTCTACTTCAGCGAAAGAGACCTTTATCGGGACGACGGTGTTGGCCGGCTCCTGGCGGAACTGCAGGAAAAAGGGTTCATTTACCGTGAGGAAGGAACGCTCTGGTTCAAAACAACGGCCTTCGGCGACGACAAGGACCGTGTGGTGGTGCGCCAGAACGGAGAGCCGACCTATTTTGCGGCCGATATTGCCTACCATTTGAACAAGTATCAACGGGGTTTTGATCAGGTGATCGATGTATGGGGTGCCGATCATCACGGTTATATCCATCGGCTTTATGCAGGGATTCAGGCCTTGGGTTATTCCCCGGAGGCCTTGAAGATCGTTCTGGTGCAACTGGTCAACCTGCTCCGGGACGGCAAGCCCGTGACCATGTCCACACGTTCCGGTGAGTTTGTCACCTTGCGGGAGGTGGTGGACGAGGTGGGTTGCGATGCTGCCCGCTACAACTTCATGATGCGCCGTTCAGACAGCCATCTGGATTTTGATCTGGAACTGGCAAAGAAACAATCCAATGAAAATCCGGTCTATTACGTCCAGTACGCCCATGCAAGGATCTGCAGCATCCTCAGGATGGCGGAGGAACGCGGTTATCAGGCATCTGCTGGCCAGAACGCCGCCCTGCACCTTCTGACGCTCCCTGAAGAGATCGATCTGATTAAGGCCGTCACCCGCTTTCCCGAGGTGACGGAGGGGGCTGTGAAGACCCTTGAGCCGCACCGGCTGACCTTTTATCTAAATGATCTGGCCGCCCTGCTTCACAGTTACTATAATAAAAATAAGGTTCTTTCTGAGGATCAGGCCATGAGTGAGGCCAGATTGTATCTGGTGACGTCAGTGCAGATCGTTTTGCAGAATGCTTTGAAGTTACTGGGTGTATCAACACCGGAGCGCATGTAGGGTCCGTTGTCAGCTTTCGAGCGCTTCCGTTAATGATCGGCTGTCTGTTCTTTAGACAGTTCAAGATGGCAAGTGGGTTAAAACTCCCATGATAACTAAGAATACCCATAGATTTGAATTTAAATTGGGCCGGATCGGATTGATCCTTTTTTTACTGGGCATGGCCGGCCTGCTTTTTGGCGTCTTCCTGCTGGGTGTGACGCTGGGTAAAAATATCGATACCTATCCCGAGAAGATTGCCCGTTTTCTCCCGGACAAGATCAAGGCCCATATCGGCCTGTCACCGGATGTTACAGAGCCGGTCATGGCCGCACGGGATGATAAGAAGCAGGATATGCCCGAAGAGCCGGATAATCTGACCTTCTATGATACGCTGGGTAAGCGTAAAGCAGAGACGAAGGGCATGGCACAAGATGCCATGATACCGAAAAAAGCGTCTCCCGAAAAGGTGCAGGATCAGCTTCCTCAGTCGCCACCGGCCCCCGTGACGCCGGCGATCCAACCAAAATCGGCCGCACCTTCCCCAGGGGCTCAAAAGGCTGCGCCGGTGAAGGAAAAGCCTGTGCAGCAGCAGAAATTCCTGGTTCAGGTGGTATCCTACCAGGATAAGGGCAAGGCGGACACGCTTGCAAAACAAATAGCTGCAATCGGTTATCCGGCACGGACCGAAGCAATGGAGCTGCCGGGCAAAGGGAAATGGTTCCGCGTTGTGATGGGTGCCTTCTCCGGCCGGCCGGAGGCGCAAAAGGCGATAGACTCCGTCTCAAAGAAAAACAAGGGCTTGAATTGTGTAATCCGCCCTGTGGGCGGAAATGGGAATTGAAGAATCAGAGAAACAATCATGTTTGAAAGCCTAACAGAAAAACTGGACGGTATTTTCAAGAAATTAAAAGGCCGCGGCCGTCTTGATGAGGAGAACATTCAGGGAGCCCTCCGGGAAATCCGGATGGCCCTGCTGGAAGCGGACGTGAATTTCAAGGTGGTCAAGGACTTCATTGAAGATGTGCGCGTCTGTTCGGTGGGGCAGGAGGTCATGGAAAGTATCACGCCGGGCCAGCAGGTCGTGAGAATCGTTCACGAACGGCTCGTGGAGCTCATGGGAGGCACCAGTTCGCAACTGCGTTTCGGCAGCCGAATACCCTCACCCATCATGCTGGTGGGTCTTCAGGGGTGCGGCAAAACGACCACGGCAGTCAAGCTGGCCCGTTATGTGTCTGGTCTCAAAAAGAAGGTCTATCTCGTTTCTGCAGACGTCTATCGTCCGGCGGCCATGCAACAACTCCGAGTCCTCGGCCAGCAGATCGGCGCCGGGATTTTTGATGCCGCGGGAATGACCGATCCCGTCAAAATCTGCGTTCAGGCCGTCGAGGATGCCCGGCGCAACGGTTATGAAGTCATCCTTGTGGATACGGCAGGCCGTCTGGCGATCGATCAGGAAATGATGGACGAACTCCAGCGCATCAAGGAGATGATTCATCCTGCGGAGATCCTCTTTGTCGCGGATGCCATGACCGGCCAGGATGCGGTGAACGTGGCGGCCCGATTTGATGAACGGCTGGGGATCGATGGGGTGATCATGACCAAGATGGATGGGGATGCCCGAGGCGGCGCGGCCCTGTCGCTGAAGGCCGTCATGGGCAAACCCATCAAATTCATCGGAGTGGGTGAGAAAATTGAGGCCTTGGAGGTGTTTCACCCCGACCGCATGGCCTCACGCATTCTCGGCATGGGCGATATCCTGAGCCTGGTGGAAAAGGCGCAGGCCACGGTGGATGAAAAAGAGGCCCAGGAACTGGAAAAAAAGTTCCGGAAAAATGAATTTACCCTGGAAGATTTCCGAAATCAGCTCAAGCAGATTAAAAAAATGGGCTCCCTGCAGGATATCATCGGGATGATCCCAGGCTTCGGCAAAATCAAGGCACTTAGGAATATGACGCCCGATGAGGGTGAGCTGGTTAAGGTTGCCGCGATTATCGATTCCATGACCCGGAAGGAGCGCATGAATTATCTGCTCATTGACGGCCAGCGGCGAAAGCGGATAGCCAGGGGAAGCGGCACCTCGGTACAGGATGTCAACCGTATGCTGAAAAATTATATCGACATGAGGAAGATCATGAAGAAAATGACATCCCAGGGGGGAATGAAAGCCTTGAAAAGGGGAAATTTTCCCTTTTCAACATAAAAAAAGTGTGATACGTGTAGCGTTCGATCATTATGGATCATAATGGATTAATTTTATCAGGAGGTTATGAGAATCAGGATGGCAGTAAAAATCAGACTGACACGCATGGGGGCAAAAGGCAGGCCCGTATACCGGATCGTCGCCGCAGACTCGGCATCACCAAGGGATGGGAAATTTTTGGAGATCCTGGGCAATTATGATCCGAGAAAAGATCCACCCGAAGTGATACTTAAGGAAGATCTCGTAAAGAACTGGCTTGCCAAGGGTGCAAAGCCAACCTTGACCGTATCCAAGCTGCTCATAAAGAAGGGTATCGCCGTCCCCGCGTAGCCATCATAACCGGTTTATGGTAAGCAAAGGGAAGCAATCTCAAAATCTGTCTAATGGTGTTTGATAAGAATTTTGTGGAGGTTGTGACGATGAAAGACTTGATCAAATTTATGGCTCAGGCGTTAGTGGATCATCCCGAACAGGTTGATGTCTCTGAAGTAGCGGGCGAACAGACATCTGTGATCGAACTGAGAGTGGCCAAGGAAGATCTGGGGAAGGTGATCGGCAAGCAAGGCCGGACGGCAAAGGCCATGAGAACCATTTTGAGTGCAGCCTCGACGAAGATACGTAAAAGGACGGTAATGGAAATTATCGAGTAAATCGATGGCAAAAGACGATCTCCTGGAGATCGGGGAAGTCGTCAGACCCCACGGCCTTAAGGGACGAATCAAAGCGAAGTCTTATCTGGTTTCAAGAGACACCGTTAATCGACTGGATGAAGTCTTCATCGGAAAGTCAAAAGAACCGGCGGTGCGTTTCCGGGTAAAAACCCTGCAAGCTGAGCGTAAAATGCTGTTTATGGAGCTTGAAGGGATTGGGGATGTGGACGCCGCTGCACGGCTGGTGGGCTGTCAGATTCTCATCTCAGCAGATAAACTGGAGAAACTTCCGGATGATGAGTATTACTGGCACGAACTCTTGGGTCTCCAGGTCGTTACGGAAGCAGGCCAGGAGGTGGGACGGGTTGTATCGATTGTCCCTGCCGGAAGTCATGACATCTATGTGTGTGCGGGCGGTGAGCGGGAAATCCTGCTGCCTGCCATCGGAGAAGTGATTCGGAAAATCGATATCGATGCCGGTGTCATGGTGGTGAGACCGCTGGAAGGACTTTGAAGGCATGATCCGCTTTGATATCCTCTCTGTTTTTCCTGAGATGTTCGCATCCACTTTCGAGAGCAGCCTCCTGAAAAAAGCGCAGGAAAAGAACCTGATTGAAATACAGATTCATGACATCCGTCGTTATACGGAGGACAAGCACCGGATGACGGATGACGCCCCCTATGGCGGCGGGGGCGGCATGGTCATGAAAGTGGAACCCATTGACCGGGCTCTGCAGGCCGTGGCACCGGACCGGAACCAGGCGCTGGTTATTCTTTTAACACCGCAGGGAGAACCTTTCCGTCAGAAAAGTGCAGCGGAACTTGTAACGCATAAGCAGATTGTTTTGATCTGTGGACATTATGAAGGTTTAGATGAGCGGGTCAGGGTGCATCTGGTGGATCTTGAAATTTCCATTGGAGACTTTGTCCTGACGGGCGGGGAACTGCCGGCCATGATCATTGTGGATGCCGTTGCAAGGCTTGTCCCGGGTGTTCTGGGGAATGCGGACTCTGCCGTGACGGATTCTTTTGCGACAGGGCTGCTGGAATATCCGCATTATACGCGCCCGGCTGAATACAGAAACTGGAAAGTGCCGGATGTGCTGATATCCGGTCATCATCGGGAGATTGAACAATGGCGCCGCCGGGAATCTCTCCGGCGGACCCTGACCCGACGGCCGGATTTGCTGGAGCAAGCCGCCCTGCCAGCAGGTGACCTGGCGATCTTAACAGAGTTAAAAGGCCTCCGGGAAGGGGTTGAATAAGCAATAAACCATTGCATGATGTCCTTGTAAAGGATGGAAAATTCACATTTGCAAGACCGTTGTGGCAAGGCATAGGGTGTCGAAAAAGGTTAAAGGGGAGTTTTGAACTATGAATGTCGTTGAAAGTATTGAAAAGGAACAGATGAGGGGGGATATCCCCGATTTCCAGTCCGGGGATACCATCCGGGTGAATGTGCGGATTATCGAGGGGCAGAAGCAGCGGCTCCAGGCCTTTGAAGGCGTCGTTATCCGTAAACGTCGCGGCGATTGCCGGTCCAGTTTCACCGTCCGGAAAATTTCCTATGGCATTGGCGTGGAAAGGACATTTCCCCTTCACTCGCCCGTCATTGACAGCATCGAAGTGGTTACCCGGGGGAGGGTGCGTCGCTCCCGCCTGTACTATCTCAGAGGCCTGAGGGGGAAAAAGGCGCGCATCCGCGAAAAGGGCAAATCTTAAGGCTGACCAAAGTCATACCTGCGGGAATAGATATCTCCCTTGTGTCACTTCCCCTTTTTCAAAAAGGGGAAGTGACAGGGGTTTTATTTATGATGACGGGATGTTAGCATATTTCGTCGCGTTCTGATGGACCATGCAGGCCTGTCAGAAATCTCAACATTGATGAACCAATTCGAAAGTCATGCCCGTCAGCACGGATATCAGGTCATCGCCGGTATTGATGAGGCAGGTCGGGGGCCGCTTGCGGGGCCTGTCGTAGCGGCAGCGGTGATTCTGCCGCCTGGTTATGGGCACCCCGAGATTAATGATTCAAAACAATTGACGGCCAGAAGAAGGGAATTTCTCTACGAAGTGATCAAAACGGATGCCCTTGCCGTTGGCTTGGGGGTCATTGAGGCGCCCGTCATCGACCGCATAAACATCCTGCAGGCGACCCTGATGGCCATGCGTGACGCTGTCACGGACCTTTCGTTGTCCCCGGACTATCTGCTCATCGATGGAAAGAATCGGATTGACGTCCAGACGCCGCAGAAAGCCATTGTCAAGGGCGACGCAAAGAGCATTTCCATCGCCGCGGCTTCCATCATTGCCAAGGTCTCGCGGGATCGGATCATGGAAATCTATCATCGTCAATTCCCCCAGTATAATTTCCTGAAAAACAAAGGCTACGGGACGGTTGAACACCGGGAGGCCATTCATCGCTGCGGGCGGTGCAAGATACACCGGCTTTCCTTTGCCGTCAAATCATCCCTCAACAATCAGACCTCCTTGCTATGAGCGCCGTCATGAAGGACATGCGACGCATCCGGATGGGAAAGCTGGGCGAGGACCTTGCGGTTGCCTATCTGCAGAAGGCTGGCTATCGGATCCTCGCACAGAATTACCGATGTCTTTATGGTGAAGTGGATATCATTGCGCTGGATGGCGACTTCATCGTATTCATCGAGGTGAAAAGCAGAAAGTCTGAGAGGTTCGGCCAACCGCAGGAAGCCGTGGGGCTGGAAAAGCAGAAAAAACTATCAAGGATTTCGCTACATTATCTTCAACAAAAGCGTCTTGAAAACCGCAATGCCCGCTTCGACGTCATGGCTGTCAAACTGTTGCCGGACGGAACCCGGATTGAGTTGATCCGGAACGCCTTTAATCTTGTTCTCTAATCCAAGATCCGC
>JAPLJM010000377.1 GCA_026388595.1 Deltaproteobacteria bacterium | reverse complement strand
GCCAACCTGACGGCATTGAAAGCTCTGGGGGTGGACGAAGTCATTGGAATCAACTCCACGGGCTCCCTTAAGGATAAGTTGCCACCCGGATCCATCGTCATTCCCGATGACTTTATCATGCTCTCCGGGGGGCCCACCCTCTTCGATTCAAAACCGGTGCATATCACCCCGGTTCTTCACGACGGGGTCCGGCAAAAAGTCATAGTCGCCGCCCGCCATTCAGGCATTGACGTCATGGACGGCGGCGTCTACTGGCAGACGCAAGGACCCCGTTTTGAAACTAAAGCGGAAATCACCCTGATGTCTCAGTTTGCAGATGTGGTGGGGATGACCATGGCCAGCGAAGCGGTCATCGCTCAGGAGCTGGCGCTCCCCTATGCATCCATCTGCTCTATTGACAATTTCGCACACGGCATTGGCGAGCAGAAACTGACCATGGAAAACATCCTCCGGCATGCCCGCAGGAATACGGAAGCGATCGTCAAGATCATTTTAAAATATTTGGAGGGGAGAGCAACATGAAATTCTCAAAAAAGGGAGACAAAGGGGAAACCAGCCTGCTCGGAGGTCAACGTGTTCCAAAATTCGATCCAAGACCGGACACCTATGGCACGCTTGACGAAGCAAGCTCAGCCCTGGGCGTCGCCCGGGCTGCAACAAAGAATCAACGCATCAAAGAGATCCTGCTCAGCGTCCAGAAAGACCTGCTGACCCTGGGGGCGGTCCTGTCAACCCTGCCGGAAGATCTTTCCAAACTGAAAATAGGAATCGGCGAATCCGATGTATCCCGCATCGAGACGCTGATCGACGACCTCCAGAAAAATGTGACGCTGAAAAATGAGTTCATCTACCCGGGCGAAACGGTGATCTCGGCACAAATCGATGTCGGTCGCACCATCATCCGGCGGGCGGAGCGAAAGGCCGCCAAACTGAAGGCGGACGGGCTGCTTGACGCTGAACAGGTCCATCAATACCTGAACCGCCTGGCGGACATGCTTTTCACCCTGGCGAGGTATGAAGAACAGAATGGATGAGTCTGGTAACGGCAAAGTAAAGCGGCCATAGACAAGGCGTGCGAATCCTGAGGAGTGAGGCGTATATGGAAATACGCCGCAACGACGAAAGATGAAGCGCAACGCAGTATATGGGCGTTTTACAAAGCCGTTAGAAAGCGCCCAGCTGGCAGGGCTTAATCTTGATCTTCAGCTTCTCGCAAGCGGACGACACATCCATGCGGGCAATGCTCCTGCCGTCGGCGATCTCCCAGGCGGAGATGCAGGGAAGGCGTCCATCGCTCAGGCTGCTGCGAATAGCCTTTTCCATATCCGGTGCGACCTTAGTGGCCGGCTTGATGATCAACTTCTGCTCGCCGTAGCCGAAAAGACCTAACTGGCATCGCTTGAGACGGATTTCCAGAAGGTCAATCGTCGCCCCCACGTCCATCATCTCCACCTGTAAATTTTCAGCGATCGCCGTCGCATCGGCGCAATTGATGTTTCCTTCCGCGGCTCTTTTCTGAACGGCCGCAGCAATTTTTTTATTCAATGTCTTATTGACGGGATGCTTGGCAGCATAACGGTCAGCATCGGCGTGTGTCATGGGTCTTCTCCTCTCCTATCAGTATTTCAGATAATGGAATGGCTCTATTGCAGACAGGGCATCCGCGTCGAGGGTCTTGAAGCCACTCTTTTCAATCAG
>JAPLJM010000328.1 GCA_026388595.1 Deltaproteobacteria bacterium | reverse complement strand
GAGGCCGCCATGGCTTCGGCCTTGTTGATGGCCCCCTTCATGCCCTCCGCCCCCGGCGTCAGCACGAGGTTTGCGCCGAAGGCGGCGAGAACCCGGCGGCGCTCGATGCTCATGGTATCGGGCATGGTCAGCGTCAGTCGATAGCCCCGGGCGGCGGCCACATACGCCAGGGCGATGCCGGTGTTGCCGCTGGTGGGCTCAACGATTTCCATGCCCCGTTTGAGCAGGCCCTTCTCCTCGGCATCCCAGACCATGGCGGCGCCGATGCGGCACTTGACGGAATAGGCGGGGTTGCGCCCCTCGATCTTGGCCAGAACGGTTGCCTTTGTCCCCTGTGTGATGTGATTCAGCTTGACGAGCGGCGTATTGCCGATAGACCGGGAATTGTCTTCGTAGATTCGCTTCATGTTCTCTCTCCTCGCAATACCTCTTCGATCACGCCGCCACCCAGAACCACATCTCCGTCGTAAAAAACGACGGACTGCCCCGGCGTGATGGCCTCCTGATCTTCCTCAAAGAGGACCCGGAGTTTGTCTTTTTCAAATGCCACGGTACAGGGGGCTTCCTTCTTCCGGTAACGGATCTTGGCGTGAACCGTCTCGGGCCAATCCCCGACAAGGATATTCAGATCGCCCGCCCTCAGCCCCCGTGATTGCAGATCCTCTTTCCCGCCCACAACGATCCGATTTTCCTCCACGTCGATGGCGGTCACGTAGAGCGGCGTCTTATGGCTGATCCCCAAACCGCCGCGCTGGCCGATGGTATAGAAAACGACGCCCCGGTGCTCGCCAAGTTTTTTGCCGTCTTTGTCCACAATCCATCCCGGACGGATCCCCGGCAGACGTCCGGCGATGAAAGCATGATAGTTTTTCTGCGTCACAAAGCAGATATCCTGGCTTTCCACTTTGGCCGCCACAGGCAGGTTGGCTCGAACCGCCATGGAGCGCACCTCCTCCTTCGTGTAAGACGCCAGTGGAAAGAGGACCGATGCCAACCGCTCCGGCGCCATATGATAGAGAAAGTAGGTTTGATCCTTATGTTTATCTTTCGCTCGCTTCAGGAGATGACCGGACGGCCCTTTGTCGATCCCGGCGTAATGGCCGGTGGCCAGATAATCAAACCCCATGGCTTTCGCCTTGTCCAGGAGCGTCCCGAATTTCAGGCAACGGTTGCAATCCAATACTCGGCAATAAAGGGCCCAATGACCTTTTCTTCCAGATCACCGGCGTAATCAAAGACATAGTGGGGTATCTCCAACCGATCGCAAACCCACCGGGCATCGTCGACGGCGTCGGGTCCGCAGCAGCGTGGCTTTTCGCCCTCCGCCTCCTGTACGCCGAGGCACATCGTCACGCCCGCCAAATCGTAACCCTGTTCCTTCAGCAGCAGGGCCGCCACAGAAGAATCCACACCGCCGCTCATGGCGACCAGAACTTTTTTGGTTTCGGCTTGCATCAATAAATATCCTTTGTTAAATATTCTGGCTGTTCGCCTGTTCCGCCTTTTCCTGGTTCATGCGCACCAGCTGCTCCAGGGTAATGGCGTCCAGCGTTTCCGTGATCTTTCCGCCCAGCAGCGCCCAGACATCACGGCTGGCACAGGTGCTGACACGCGAGCAGGCCAATGCATTTTTCACGCAATCCACCAGACAGTCCCCTTCCAGGGGCTACACAATCTGTCGCAGCGTGATCTCCCCCGGCGATCTGGCCAGGGTGTAGCCGCCATGAACGCCCCGGTTGGAATTCACCAGACCGGCGCCCCGTAATGGAATGATGATCTGGCCGAGATATTTTTCGGA
>JAPLJM010000293.1 GCA_026388595.1 Deltaproteobacteria bacterium | reverse complement strand
CTAGCGCAGGTTCAATATGCAGGCGACCGGGAAGAAACGGTCCGGTGGCCATTTCTCATAACCCCTTTCATGAATTCCGACGAATCATGAAGCAGATTTGAAATCCCCTTCACTGAAAATAATGGCCTGGAACGTGGACAGTGCCGCGCCCTGCTTCCAGCTTCCCCGGGGCAACCCTGCCTTGAGGCAGAGGTGGTCCAGCATCTCGTCGCGTCCCCAGCCCTGCTCCGGGGCGACTTGGGGAAGAAACACCGCCGAGCGGCCCTCTTTGCGGATCAGGACGCCGTCCCTGCCGACGACAATGTGGTCGGCGCCGGGGACGGGGGTCATGGGGGTCAGCACGGAGATTTCGATCTCCAGATCTTTCAGTTCGGGAAGGGTGACGGGCTTGAAGCGGGGGTCTTCCAGGGCCGATTGCAGGGCCACCGTTCCCACCAGTTCACGGAGCGGCTTGTCCGGGATCATCCGGCCGATGCAGCCGCGCAGGTTTCCCCGCTTTTTGAGGGTTACAAAGACGCCCCGGGGCTGATCGGCGCCGGGACCGATCCCCCGGGCCATGGGAACGGTCTGCGTGGTCAGGTAACGGTTGATGGTCTCCCGGGCAAAGGCCAGCAGGGCAATCTTATCGGCATCGGTCAGCGGCGCATCGGGCCCTGTCGCTGCTGCGGGGTCAGGCTCTTTCACCGAGGCGCTTCCCGGATCTGTGGAAAAGACAACGGCGCCGTAGCCTACGACACGGTCCCGCTCCCCGATGGAGACATCGCCCGAATGGGCGTAACTGATGACTTTGCCGTCCGAGGCGCCCATGGCTTTGGCGGCGCTCATGGCCGCCAGGATGGGCGCTTCGCCGCAGGCGCAGGTGTGTAGATTCGGGATGGCACGCTTCATCTGAGTTTGCGTCACTTTCTGCAGCAATGCGGGGTCCAGTTTTTCCATGGCCGCCAGCGTCTTGTGATCAACGTCACTGGCGGTTTCCGCATCCGGATAATGGGAAAGGTCGGTGCTGGCGACGATCAGGGCGCGGCGGCCTTTCAAGCACTTAGCCAGCGCCTCGCCGAGGCGGCTGCAGAGGTCGATGTCCGGCGTACCGATCACGACCGGGACGATCCGGGCTTCGGGGAAAAGGACCTGGATAAAGGGAAGCTGGACCTCCACGGAATGTTCCTGCTGGTGCAGGGATCGGTCGAGGACGCAATCGGAATCGGCAGCCAGCAGGGCCTTTACGACATCTTTGTCGATCATTGCCGTGCCGAGCGGCGTGCTGAAGCCGTCCCCCGGGTAGATGGAAATTTTCCGGAAAGAGCCGCTCGTATGATTGGTTCCCAGAATCACGATGACCTCATAGGAGTGGTTCGCCGCCTGCCGGTAGCCGTCGGCGGCGATCTGGCCGGAGAAGATATAACCGGCATGGGGGACGACGATGGCAAGGGGATTTTTGACCTGCACCGGTGCGGCGTCTTCCATGAATTTCTGGACAGTCAGTTTGAGCGTCGCGGCCGAGGCCGGGTAGAAGCGGCCCGCAACGACGGAAGGACGAATATCATTATCTGGTTGTTGACCTGCCTGATACCCCATGGGACACCCCCTTGTAAAAACATTACTGATGAAAAATATCTGATGTTTTCATTGTCAGGTCACCTCATGTGACTTATCCCTATTACGTTTATCTAATCCCCGGACGGGCTCCCTTATTGCCCATAACAGGTGAAAGGTTGACCGGTCTGTGGCTGACAAGCACTTGTTTTGACTGTCACTGTGTAAGTGTAATGGGGAGGCGGTTGTGTGTCAAGCATATTCGACCACAGGCAGCCGACGGATGACCAGATTGAAGTGGCCGTTGCAGCGATGAAAAAGGTTATCTGATCACGAGTCTCAGACCTTGAAAAATGGCTTCGCCACGGCTCAAAAATCTTTTTCGCTTCAGAGATGCTCGTATCCCATGACGATTAAAGGTAAGCTGTTAACTTTAACACTGGAAAGGCGAAAAACATTTGATTCGCCGCTTGCGAACCATTTTTCACCGGTTAGGCAAAGCGCTCAATCTTTGATGCCGGTGGCGCGCTGCTCGTAGGCCAGCTTTTCCGTGAGATCTTCCCAGGCGGCGTAAAGGGTTTCCAGTTCCCGGCCAAGATCGACCAGCGCCTGATTGAGCTGCTTGATTTTCTGCGGTTCTCTGTGAATGTCCGGTGCGCAGAGGATTTTTTCGGTTTCCGCTTTTTTCTCTTCCAGTCCGGCGATGCGCTCCTCCACCGCGGCCAGCTCGCTCTTCAAATCCCGTGTGATCCGGGAAAGCCGGTTCCGCTCCTCCGCCTCCAGCCGCTTTTCTTCCTTTGTCTTAAAGAGTTTCGCAGCAGCCGGGAGTTCCTGGCCGCCGGCCGCCGATCCGCTCTCTGTCGCAGAGTCAATCCCGCCGCCCTTATCGGCCTGGGCCATTTCGCTCCGTTTCTGGATGAAATATGAGTAGTTTCCGA
>JAPLJM010000185.1 GCA_026388595.1 Deltaproteobacteria bacterium | reverse complement strand
GCGAGTCGTTGCTCCAGCCAACGGGAGAGGCTGGTAAAGGCGAAACAGATAATGAAGTACACCACCGCGATAAAAAAGAAGATTTCCGTTGGATAAATCATGGTGCGGTTGTTCACCTGCGTTGCCACCTGGGTCAGTTCGGAGACGCCGACGATAAAGGCCAGCGACGTATCCTTGATCATGGAGACGAACTGATTCACAAAGGATGGGATCATGTTGCGGAGCGCCTGGGGGAGGACCACAAAAACCATGGCCTGCCAGGGGTGCAGGCCCGTGGACAGGGCCGCTTCGGTCTGACCCCGGGGGATGCCCTCGATGCCCGCCTGAACGATCTGTGACATATAGGCGGATGTGAACAGCGACAACGCCGTAATGATTGTCCAGCTCTCCGGCGTCACACGGCCCATCACAAAAGGCAGCAGGAAATACATCCAGAAGATGACCATCAACAGCGGAATCCCGCGGACAGCATTCACAAGGGCGAGCGTGGGGTAACGGATATAACGGCTGTTCGATACGCACATCATCCCCAGGATCAAACCGCCCAAAAAAGAAAAGATCAGCGCGATGACCGCCAGATAAAGGGTTAACAGCACCCCCCCCACGGGACCGCTGGGGTAGCGCCCCACCATGAAGTATGTGATATTGGTCCAGATGACGCCGAAATCGAATCCCGTCTCCATACTTATCGCACTCCCATGGGATTCAGAACATATTTGTTGTACAGGGTCATCAGCCCGGTGATGATCAGGGATAGGCCCAGATAAACCAAGGTCGCCGCCGTAAAAGCTTCAAAGCCTTTGAAAGTGTAAGACTCCACCTGGCGCGCCTGATAGGTCAGCTCGGCCACGCCGATGGTCATGGCCAGCGATGAGTTTTTCATCAGGTTCAGAAACTGGTTGATCAGCGGGGGAATGGTCAACCGCACGGCTTGGGGCAGAATGATAAAATACATCGATTTTAAATAGGAAAAACCGGAGCTGCGTGCTGCTTCCATCTGCTCCTTGGGAATGGAGCGCACGCCCGAACGGATGTCCTCGGCAATAAAGGCCGATGTATAAATCGTAAGGGCAATGACGGCCGCCGCAAATTCAAAATTCATGGTGTTCATCCAGTCATTCACCACCATGGGCAGAATCTTGTAGGACCCAAAATACCAGAAGAAGATCTGAACCAGCAGGGGTGTGTTCCGGAAAAACTCCAGGTAGGCGTGAGAAAACCACAAAATGGGTTTGACGTTGCTCATCCGCATGACGGCGATGAGCAACCCCAAAACAAAGGACAGGGCAACTGACACAATGGACAGTTCCAGCGTCACCTTGACGCCCGAGACGATCCATTCAAAATACTGTCCGGAAGTAATAATTGCCCAGTCGAATTGATAACTAAACACGAAAAATTAACTCTCCCAAGCTTCTTTTTTCCCATCGATCTTGAAATCGCCACGGTTCATCGGGAAGGCCCTTCCCTTGGGACCGAACCATTTGTTGAAGGTCTTCTTGGCCTCGCCGGATTTTTCCATGTCCAGAAGGGTCTTGTTCACAAAATTGACTAAATTTGTGTCGCCCTTGCGCATGCCCAGTCCATAGGGTTCGTACCCAATGACAATGTTGGGAATCTCATATTTTTTCTTGTCCGGGGCCTTGTTCAGAATATTGGCCAGGATCGATTCATCGGTGGTGACGGCAAAAACCTTCCCCTGCTGAAGTGCCAGGAAGGCCGGCGCATAATCGTCGAAGGACTGAACGGTTGCCGTGGGAAGGGCTTTCTTGGCGTTCTGCTCCGAGGTGGAGCCCTTGGCGGTCCCGATCCTCTTGCCGTCGAGGTCGGCGAGGCTCTTTGCGGTGCCTTTCTTCACGAGAAATTTCTGCCCCGTGAGAAAGTAGGTGTAGCTGAAATCGATCTGCTTGGCCCGCTCGGCCGTGATCGTCATGGTGGCGGCGATGATGTCGATGTTGCTCGCCATGAGCTGGGGCATCCGGGTGGCCGAGGTGACGGACTTGAGTTCGAGCTTCACGCCCATTTTCTTGGCGATGTAAGCGAGAAAGTCCACATCGTAGCCGACGATCTCGCGGGTCTTCGGGTCAATATAGCCGAACCCGGGCGTAGAGTCCTTCACCCCGCCGATGAGAGTCCCTCTTTTTTTTACGATGTCGAAGGTGTCTTCCTG
>JAPLJM010000337.1 GCA_026388595.1 Deltaproteobacteria bacterium | reverse complement strand
GACGGTGCCGCCGGAGAGAAACGTCGGGTTGAGCTGCAGGAGTGGCTCGGGCCAGAACGCCCCCGCTTCAAGCGAGCTATCCACGTAGTCCTGGATGCGGGGATCCCGGATCTTGATGAAGCTCCGCGTGTAGCTCTTGTAGTCATCGACCAGGCGCGCTCTAAGATCAAAGACGTCCATTCGGCTCCCCATGGCTGTGCGACCTTGAACAGACGTAACGACTCAGGTAGCCGGAGTCCAACATGGCGCTGGAGCAGCGTGAACGAAAAGCCAAAGCAAGACCCTGAGTCGCCGGCGACCCGTTCAACTCGCTGCGGCAAATGCTCTTCGGGTCTTTCCCCGCAGGGGACACGGCGGGAACAACGTCCGTTCGGACCTTGCATTCGCCCCCACAGCGCGCCTAGCCTCGCCGTGGTCACCTGGAGTGGGGCGAGAGGCGCCCGAGGGTGTTCCATGGTTATCAGCCGGACCTTTATCTTTCCCGGCCACGGCAGCGCCACGGATCAACCAACCAAACAGGAGGCGAAACGATGACCGCAAACAAGCAGGGCCGCATTTCGGAAATCCTCACCCGCCACGAGACACCCATGCTGGAGGACTGGCTGCGCGAGCAGTCGGCCGCCCTCTCCGCGCGACAGGACGTGATTTCTGAACTCGACCTGCGCCGGCAATCGGCCGAGTTCCTCGCGATCTTCGCCCCCGCCTGCCGCGGCGGCAACCTTGCCGACATCACCACGCCTGACTGGAAGCCCGTCTTGGACTTCCTGGGCAACATCTCCCGCAGCCGCGCCATCCAGGGCTTCTCGCCGCTGTCGGCGATCGGCCGCTCCGTTCCGTTGCGTGCAATGAGCACCGTATGGTTAGCTAACCCCACAACAATGCCATCGCGCAGCACCTGGAGCACAGGGTTCTCCACCGGCTGCCGCGTATCTTCGTTGATGATGCTAAATACTTCTTCCAGTTGCTTGCCACGGGCTTCCCCCTGAGACCATCCGCTGAGATTCTCGGCCACCGGGTTTAACAGATCCACCCGGCCCTCGGCATCGGTTGTGATCACGCCGTCGCCAATGCTCATGAGCGTGATGCGGAAGCGCTCCTCACTCTTAAACTGCGCATCCTCTGCCCGCTTGCGTTCGGTGATGTCCTCCAGCGTTTCGACGGCAGCAACAATCATCCCCTTTGACTCCCGGATCGCAGCGGCAGTAAAACGCAACCACTTCCCATCCTTCCCCAAGGCAGGGAAAAAATCCGTAGCCTCATAGGCATCTTCAATCAACGGAGACTTGATATATTTGCCGGAATACCTATGGGGAACCAACTCAACGGCCCCATCCACCAGTAAGTCTGCCATGCACAGCCGCTCCTCATTGTAAAAGGCCTTCCAGTGCTCATGGGTTCCCACTACTTCTTCAGGCTTGATGCTGCTCAATTCTTCCAGTGCCTTGTTCCAATAGATGACCCGGTGGTCCTTCCCGATAACAAAGACCGGGATCGGAGAACCATCGATAATGCTATGCAAACGATGTTCACCCTCCCTGAGCGCCTCCTCCGCCTGCTTACGATTAGTGATGTCGCTGTTGCTGGCGCGTCGTCCCAAAAACTGCCCGTCGCTGCTGTAAACTGGCCGACAGACATGAGCAATCCAGTGCTCCTCGCCATTCCGGTCCATGATACGGAAATTAACTTCGCCCACTGAATCAATGTGAAGTTCATGATAGTGGTCAGCATGGCATTTGAAAATATCACGGTCATCAGGATGGACGACACTGTGTATCAATCCGGAATCCGTCATGAAGTCCTCAGGGCGGTAACCGCTTATCCGTTCGCAGGATGGAGAAATATAGCGTAACTTCTGCTGAGGATCTGTCCAATATTCCCAGTCGTACGTAAAATCGGCCACCGTCCGGAACTTCTCGCGTTCTTCCTTCAGAACCGCTTCTGCATGCGCACGGGCCATGGACAAGGCGGTGATAACCGCGGCAATAAAGATAAATATACAAACACGGATGACAGCATCCCGGATAATCATCGGATCGCTTGTAAATGCAATGATGAGAAGAAAGTAGATGCACGATAGGGCAACAGAAATGGCAAACCCCTTTTTTGTATAATAAAAGCATGAAATAATGATGGGAATATAGAATAAATTCTGAAAGACAATGAATTGCCCGGATTTGAGTGAAAAGACGCTGATCGCGATGCACAAAACAGACGTGAAAATCACTGCAATGAGGGGTAGTCGATGTTTAAGATTCATGGAACGTTTCCTCTCCATAACTGATCTGACGGCTATATTGCCTTGTTAGATTTGATCATTCATCGGGTTGGCCCCTGAACGTTTAGATGATCTGTTTAGGTCGGATTTTAACGTAGTGCCGCCGCCATCTACTTTCTCTCGGTGATGTTGCTCATCACGATGCGGCCCACGGGCGCGCCTTCGGCATCCTGCGCCGCTGTCGCCTCCAGCCGCGCCCAGAATGTAGCGCCTTCGCTTTTCACCATCCGTAATTCGCACGCTTGCGGCTCGCCGGTATTAAAGAGCTGTTTGCGGAGCAGGTAGTAGACATTCTGGTCCTCTTTGAGAATGAACCGGCCGATCGGCTGTTTCACCAGCGCGCCGCGGGCCACCCCCAACAGGGTAGCGGCGGTGAGGTTGGCTTCGAGGATCAGGCCCTCTTCACTGACGGTGCAATAGCCCACCGGCGCAAGGTCGTAGAGGTCGAAATAGCGCGCCCGCGCGGTGTCCAGTTCCGCCTGTGCCCGGCGCAGTTCCTCGTTCTGTATCTCCAGCTCGATCTTATGCACCAGCATCTCGTGGAGCATCTGCCGGGTTTCTTCGTGCGAATGAACATCCAGGTATTCCTGTGACGGGGCCTCTTTTTCCCGGGCGATCACTTCCGCCCGCCGGCGCAAAATGTCCGCCTGGCCTGAGCCTTTCGACGGAACGCCGACGCCTTCCGGAGCAAGTTGCTTTTTTTTAGTCATTAGTATCAGCCTCTATCATTCTGACGAAGATCTGCAAGATCCCTCGTGAGGAGGCCGCAGTCAGGCTTGCCGATCTGCTGCTCTACGAAGGCATCCAAAACCGGGACCGGGAGGAACTCCGGGCCGCCCTCAACCTTTTTGCTGAAAAGAACCTGGATATCGTGGACTGCATCCTCTGCGCCAAGGCCCGGAAAAACGCCGCCATCCTTTTCACCTTTGACGAGGGTCTGTGTGATCCTGGGGACAGATTTGAAATCTGTTCCCAAAGCCCACAGATTTTCTAGGGCGATCACGAAACTCTCCCGGGCTTCGGACGACAGGGTCTGAAAATCCGGATTATTACTCCGGCAAGTAAACATGCTAAAGGCTGTCATTCCGGGCTTGACCCGGAATCCAGCACAGTCCTGGATTCCCGCTCCACGCCTTCGCGAGGACAAGCTTCGCGGGAAAGACGACTTTGATATATATTGTTGCCGGTGTAATAATTGCCGCGTGGGGGCACGCGGCCTACATTTGATATTCTACCGGCACTGGCGCAAAACCGCTCTGGCGATTTCTTCGAGCGGAAGTACGCTATCCACGGCGCCCCGCTTGATGGCCTCCTGGGGCATGCCGAAGACCACGCAGGTCGCTTCATCCTGAGCGATGGTCGCGGCGCCTGCCTCCTTCATCTCGAGCAGTCCGTTCGCCCCGTCGTCGCCCATTCCCGTCATGATCACCCCGACGGCATTCCGGCCGGCATAGCGGGCAGCGGAGCGGAACAGAACATCAACAGATGGCCGGTGACGGGAAACCAGGGGACCCTGGCGGATTTCCACGAAATAGCGGGCGCCGCTCCGTTTCAAAAGGGTATGCTGATTTCCCGGTGCGATCAGCGCCCTTCCGGGAATGACGGTATCATTGTCTTCCGCTTCCTTGACGGAAATCCTGCAAAGATCATCGAGCCGACGGGCGAAAGAGGCCGTGAAATGTTCCGGCATGTGCTGGACGATAACGATTCCCGGCGAATCCGGGGGCAGCGCCTCCAAAAATTCACGCAAGGCCTCCGTGCCGCCCGTGGACGCCCCGACAATGACCACCTTCTCGGTGGTTTGAATCATGGCCTTGGTCGTCGACTTCGCAATCACCGCATCGGCGTTGAGTTTCGCCTCGACGGTCTGCCGCCTGGATATGGGACGGGGTCGGGCGATAGCCGCCGCTTTGATGGCATCGCAGATGCGAATTTTCGATTCCTCCAGAAACTGTTTCGTACCCAGACGCGGCTTCTGGATGATCTCCACTGCCCCGTATTCCAGCGCCTTCAGCGCCGTTTCCGACCCCTTCTCGGCCAGACTTGAACAGATGACCACGGGAATGGGGCGCTGACTCATGATCCTTTGTAGAAACGTTATGCCGTCCATTCTGGGCATTTCCACATCGAGTGTGATCACATCCGGAATTTCATCACGGATCCGGTCTGCCGCGACAAAAGGGTCTGACGCCATTGCCATGACCTCGATCTCCGGATCAGAAGAAATGATATCGCTGAGCGTCTGGCGGACGAGGGCAGAATCATCCACAATCAACACACGGATGGGCTTTTCTCTACTCACAGGGACTGATCCTTTCGGTAAGTGGTTGGCGCTACATAGCGCAGCGGCACATTCAGATTATTCAGGGTTTCGGCATGTCCCATAAAAAGGTATCCGCCCGGCGTCAGGAGCTGAGAGAATTGCCGGATGATTTTTTCCTGCGTGGCCGTGTCGAAATAGATCAACACGTTCCGGCAGAAAATGACATGAATGCCTTCCGGCACCGCATACACGCGATCCATAAGATTCATCCTGAAAAAGGCAACCTTCTGACGCAATTCAGGCGTAATCCGCACGATCATACTGGAAGGATCCCTGCTTTTGAGTAGATATTTTTTCCTCAGATTCATCGGGACAGGTTCGATCTTTTCAGCCTCATAAACGGCCTGCTCCGCCTTCGTCAAGACATCCGTCGAGATGTCCGTGGCAAGTATCGTAAAATCAAAGTCGGACCGTTGATTGGAAAACTCACTGAGGACCATAGCCATCGTGTAGGGTTCCTCGCCGGTGGAACAGGCGGCGCTCCAGGCCTGGATTTTTTTCCGGACGCTGGCCTCCTGAAGTTTGATCAACGCCGGAAGGGCCGTTCCCGTCAGATAGGTAAAATGGGCAGGCTCCCGAAAAAAATCTGTCTTGTTGGTCGTCACGGCGTCGATCATATAGGGAAGCTCTTCCGTCATGCCCTTCTTGGTAAAAACATAGTCGCAGTAACGGCTGAAGGAGGATTCGTTGACATGTTTCATCCGCTTCCGCAGTCGTCCCTCCAGCATGGTTTTCTTGGCCGGCGGAAGCTGGATGCCGTACTGCTGCTGGATAAATTGACTGAGACGGATAAAATCCTTGTCGGACAGCTTCTGCGCGGGATGATCCTTTGCCTTGTCGTCGTGATCGTTCATGCAATTATTCATAATAGTATGTGAGAAACGGAAGCCGGTTTCAAGCCGGCTTCTGCTGACGAATCAAAGGTTTCATTTTTTTGCCGCCAGATAGCCTTTTGCCAGGTGGGTATTGACATGGACCACACCCTTGTTCAAGTCTTTCAAAGGATATTTTTCCGTGATTTCAGGCATCATGTCGGCCTGCTCCTGCGTGCTGACCACCGAACCGACCGGTACATAACGACGATCCGGAATTTTGACGCCCATCAGGATGACCCCGGGCTCAATCACACAGCCCGATCCCACGAAGGAACGGAATACGAGGACCTTCATGCCCACAAAGGTGTCATCCAGGACCACGGCCGGCCCGTGAATCTGCACCTGATGGGCCAGGGAAACCCGATTCCCCACATAGACCGCATATTTCTTCCCGTTGACCTCAAAGAGGTTTTTTTCAATGGGTTTGCCGTTCATCTCCGTTTCCAGAGCATGAATCACAACACCATCCTGGACATTGGAATCGTCGCCCACATGCAGGGGCTGACCTTCATCGCCGCGGACACAGGCAGTGGGTGAAACCATCACGTTTTTGCCGATGAAGACATGGCCGATGACGGCCGCCAGGGGATGGACATAAGCCGTCGGGTCAATGACCGGATCAAACACCTTCGCTGCAAAATCCGCCAACACATTCTTTTCAATCATTTTGTAACCTCCCTTTGAATTATAGATGTCTTGTTGCCTTCTCCTCTTTTCTACGAGAGGATCTGATATAATGTCCAGAAATGGCTTGCGGCCCTTCGGATTGCACTTCTCTCGTACTGCCAGTGGTC
>JAPLJM010000253.1 GCA_026388595.1 Deltaproteobacteria bacterium | reverse complement strand
TCGTCAGTCCCCGGAAATCCGGCATGATGGATTCATCCGATAGATTCCGTTCATTTTTCTGGCGGTCCATGGCTGGATCTGCTGCAACAAGTTTAAGTTTCACATCCCGGTTTATTTTTTCTTCTTCCTGAATGGGATTGTTCCGGATATGTGTTTTGAAACAGGTGAGAATCTGTTCACCAATATTCTTGAAAACCGGTGCAGAGGCAACACCACCCCATTTATCCCGCTGCGGCTCGTCGAGGATGACGAGAATGGTCACCTGCGGGTCTTCTGCGGGGAAAAATCCCATGAAGGATGTGCGGACCCGTTCGGAAGAATAGACGTGTCGGGCAAAATCGAATTTCTGCGAGGTTCCCGTCTTACCGGCCACATTCACATTCACAATGCGGGCATTTTTCCCTGTCCCATCCGGGTCTCCCACAACGCTGGTCATCAGGGCCGTCATGCGTTTGGCTGTCTGCGGCGAGATCACCTGTCGTACTGCCGTCGGGGTAAATTTCTTGATCACCTGCCCCTGCTTGTCGACAAACCCCCTCACAATGTAAGGCTTCATGAGCACGCCCTGATTGGCAATGGCGGAAAGGGCCGAAATAAGTTGGATGGCTGTGACGGATATCCCTTGACCGAAGGCAATCGTGGATGCATCTACCCGCGTCCAGCTTTGGACCGGTCGGAGCAGACCGGCGGTTTCACCGGGGAGGTCGATCCCTGTTTTCTGTCCAAAACCGAAGCGCTTGATGTAGTCATAGAATTTCTCTTTCCCGAGACGCTCGGAAATCTTCACAGATCCGATATTGCTTGAATATTTGATGACCTCGGCAAAGCTCAGATAGCCGTGCCTTTTCCGCTGGGCTTCATGGATGACCCGATCGGCAATGGCATAGTTTCCATTTTCACAATATATTCGATCCGTTTCCTTGTGGACACCCTCCTCCAGTGCTGCTGCCGCCAGAAAAGGTTTGAAGGTGGAACCGGGATCAAAACAGTCCGTAATGACCTTGTTCTTTCCCCTGGCAGCGCCGAATTTAGAAACGTTATTGGGATCGAAACTCATTTCGTTAGCCAAGGCAAGGATTTCACCGGTTTTGGGATCCATGACAATCGCCAGACCGCCTTTGGCGCCTTTGCTTTGAACGGCTTCTTTCAGCTGGGATTCGACCAGATACTGGATCCGGCTGTCAATGGTCAGGATCAGATTTGAATTTTCCTTTTGTTTCGCCACAGCAGGATCAATACGGGGATAAAGCCGTTTGCCCTTGGCGTCCCGCGTCCATTTCAACCGTTCCGGTGCACCCTTTAAATACTCATCAAATCTGAGTTCCAGTCCTTCCAGTCCGCTGGCATCCAGTCCGACAAAACCGATCAAGTGACCGGCCAATTCCCCGTTGGGATAAAAACGCTTCGGCTCTTTGATTGTAAAGACGCCATCCAAATCCAGCTTTTCCACGAGGGCGGCCTGATCTGGGGTAATCCGGCGCGCCAGCCAGCAGAAATTCTTTGCCCCGGAAAATTTTTTCAAAATGGTCTCCCGGTCCATATTGAGAATGACAGCCACTTTTGCTGCCGTTCCCTGGGGATCCTCAATTTTTGAAGGATCTGCACAGACGGAATCAGCCATGACGCTGACAGCCAGCTTTTCCCCGTTGCGATCGAAAATAATGCCCCTTTCCGATTCTACCCGCAAGGTGGTTGTATGCTGCCTTTCCGCCCGGTCTTTAAGGCTTTGGCCATTCAATACCTGGATCTGGAAAGCGCGTGTTGTGAGGGCAATGAAAAGAATGAGAAAGAAGCTCAACAGGGTGGCAATCCTAAACCGCAGCCATTTTTTTTCTTCCACGGTCATTTCACGACTCCTGCATCCTTGATCATAATGACCTGATCCCGGTCCGGATAGGATAAATTAAGTGAACTTTTGCAATCGCTTCGATACGTTGAGGCGATTTCAGCGTGGCGTACTCCAGCTTAAGTTTCCGCTGTTCCTCCAGCAATTGCTCCTTGCCGGTCATTTCCTCGGCAATATGATATTCCAGTCTTGTCATCTGGATATGGGACCACACATACGTGATCGCGACCACCATCAGCACAAACGCCACAAAGAGAAAAACGGAATATTTCATCTGCGGCGCCGTTTTTTTCTCCTGTTCTGTTCCATTCGGGAGCGTGCTTTTTTCAGTCGGCATGGTTCATCGTCTTTCTGCCGTTCTGAGTCTGGCGCTCCTGGCCCTCGGGTTTGCATCAATTTCATCCGTCCCGGGGTACACTGGCCGCCTCGTCAGCACCTTCAGTTCGGATTCCCTGTGACAGTTACATACCGGCAGGTCCGAAGGACAGATACATCCCTTCTCCGCGGTGCGAAAGGCCTCCTTGACGATGCGATCCTCAAGGGAATGAAAGGAGATGATGGAAAACCGTCCTCCCCGGTCAAGCACATCTATGCCGCTGTGGATGGCGTCCCGGAGATTGGATAGTTCGTCATTGACGGCGATGCGGATGGCCTGAAATGTTCGGGTCGCCGGATGGATCTTCCTTTGCCGGTATGCAGCAGGAACAGCACGGCAGACAACGTCGGCGAGCTCCCCCGTGGTGCGGATCGGAGCCGCTGCACGCCTTGTCAGAATGGCCCTTGCGATTCTTCCTGCCATGGGTTCCTCGCCGTACTCTCTGATAATTTTCCTTAATTCTATTTCCGGAGACAGGTTGACGAGATCATGGGCGCTGAAGCTACTGTCCTGATCCATGCGCATATCGAGGGGAGCATCTACTGAGAAGCTGAAACCCCTGTCTCCCGCATCCAGTTGATGAGACGAAACCCCCAGATCCAGGAGGATGCCATCAACTTTCTTGATATTCAGGTTGGTTAGGACTTTACCGATATCCGCAAAATTACCCTTGACCAGGATTTTACGCCGGCCAAAGGGTTGTAATCGTCTTTCCGAAGCAAACAGGGCGTCGCTATCCCGGTCAATACCGATCAATAAGCCGTCCGGCGCTGTCTCTTCAAGAATCGCCTGGGCGTGTCCGCCCCCGCCGACCGTACCGTCCACGTAGATACCGCCGGGCTTGCATCCCAGCGATGCAAGGACCTCTCTGCCCATGACCGGTTCGTGAAAGAAAGACATGCCATCGTCCGTCTCTAGATACCCATATCCGCCATATAATCACGGAAGGTGTCAAGGTCACCTTCCGTCTTTTTCATCTCCGCATCAAAACGTTCCTTGCTCCAGATCTCAATCACCTTGATCATTCCGGCCAGTACAATGTCTTTTTCAAGCGCGGCGAATTCCCTCAGATTCGGGGGAATGAGCACACGCCCCTGGCTGTCCAGCGAACAATCCACGGCGCCGGACATAAAGAAACGTTGAAAGGCCCGCACCTGCTTTCTCAGGATGGACTGATGGCTTACCTTTTCTTCGATGATCCGCCATTCGTCATAGGGAAAAACCATCAGATAATTGTCCCAGTTCGTAATGACCAGCCGATTATCATATTTCTCGGACAGGACTTCACGGAGCCGGGACGGGAAAATGATTCTTCCCTTGTCGTCGATGGTGTGATAGTATTGACCCCTAAATACAGACACCGGACTTCTCCTCCACAATCATCCACTTTACTCCACTTGGGTTCACCATAATGAAGGAGATACGGTTTGTCAAGAAAAAATTTACTCTTTTTTCCTTTTAATTTGATATTTTAAGACGGCTTGCGCATGCGCAGCCAGGTTGGAGGAAAACTTGTGGGTCCCGTCGTTATTTGAGACAAAATACAGATAGTTGACGGGTGCGGGATGCAGGGCCGCTTGCAGGGAGTCAATCCCGGGATTTGCGATGGGGCCGGGGGGCAATCCCTGTATTTTATAAGTATTGTAGGGTGTATCATTATCTAAGTGTTTTCTTTTTACAATGCTATGATATTGACTGAGACTGTAAATGGCCGTCGGATCGCTTTGCAGCTTCATTCCTTTCTTCAGTCTGTTGTGAAACACGGCTGAGATCAGATCTTTTTCCTCTTGATAACCCGATTCCTTTCCGATGAGGGATGCCAGCGTGACAAACTCGGCGGTGGTCATCCCCAGGTCCTGCACCCTTTTGACCATCTGCGGGGTGACTTTTTTCCAGAACTGGTTGACCATGGCTCTGACGATTTCCCGTGTCGTCATGCTCCGGTCGAATTTGTAGGTATCGGGATACAGATACCCTTCGGCGCTGCGGCCATCAATATTCAGCGATGCGAGGAAGACAGGATCGGTCGTCACACCCAGGAAACTTTCTTCACTGACGAGTTCCTCCGCGACCAGCCGGTCTGCAATCTGTTTAAGGGTAAAATCCTCGGGGATGGTCACTGGATGGATTTTGATCTCACCCTTGAACAGCATGTCGGTAATCACGCCGGGAGACATGCTTGAAACCAGTTCATATTCCCCGGCCTTGATCTGGCCGGCAATCCCTTTGGACAAGGCTAAAAGGGAAAAGAACAATTTATTCTTTACCATGCCGGCACGATCAAGAATATTCACGATTTCGCTGAAACTGGTCCCCTTGGGAAGATAAACCGTCGCCATAACGGCCCGGTCATCAACGGGACTCTTGGCATAACTTAAAAGCAATAAACTGAATGCTATCAGAATGATGACGCCTAAGGCCATTATTTTTTTAGTTCGCTGAATCAGAGACAAAATCGTTTGCATGAAGGGTTCCGGTCAGGCTCAATAATGATGACGCGCTGGATGGAGGGAGTCCAGGTATCCTTGAAGAATAATGCTCGCGGCCAGTTTATCGATGACCTGCTTTCGCTTCTTGCGGCGCATCTGGGATTGTATCAAAATATCTTCTGCCGTTTGGCTGGACAGCGTTTCATCCCATTTGATCACGGGGATGGAAAGCCTGACCTCAAGTAACCGGGCAAAACGGTTGACCTTCTCGCACTGGATGCCTTCTGTTCCATCAAGGCGGAGGGGGTAGCCGATGACGATTTTTTCCACGCCATAGTCCTTAACCAGGATTTCCAATGCGTCCAGAACCTGAATTCGATTTTTCCACATGATGGTGGTTAAACCTTGGCCGGTGAGTCCCAATTCATCACAGAGGGCTACTCCGATTCTTTTACTCCCATAGTCGAGACCCAGGATCCTCATATCGCGTTCCTTTCGAAAACTCCGTTCTATAGTGGATATTCTCTGTCATTGCAATTTAATTTGCAAGTTCGAAACAAAGATTATCATGACATTGATGGTTCATGGGTTTTTAAGGTTGTGTAATAGAATGGACTTTGTTATTGAACAGGCATGAAACACATTGTCCTGGGAACCGCCGGTCACGTTGACCATGGCAAGACAGCACTGATCAAGGCCCTCACCGGCGTCGATACGGACAGGCTCAAGGAGGAGAAAGAACGCGGCATCACGATTGAGCTCGGGTTTGCCTCCCTGACCTTGCCCGACGGCCAGACCTTCGGCGTCGTGGATGTGCCAGGCCATGAGCGCTTCATTAAACACATGGTTTCCGGCGCCGCAGGGATTGATCTGGTGATCATGGTTATTGCCGCAGACGAGGGCGTCATGCCCCAGACGAAAGAGCATCTTCAGATCTGTTCCCTCCTCGGCCTGAAAAAGGGGCTCGTCGCGCTGACCAAGGCGGATCTGGTGGATGCGGACTGGCAGGATCTGGTCATCGATGATATCCGGACCTTTCTGAAAGGCACATTCCTGGAAGCGTCTCCCATTGTTCCCGTTTCTGCTTTAACCGGCGCCGGCTTGACGGATCTTTTAAATGCGCTGAGTAAAGCGGCGTCTGAAATTGCAGAAAAGAGCGATGCCGGTCTCTTCAGGCTGCCCATCGACCGGGTCTTCAGTATCAAGGGGTTCGGAACAGTGGTTACCGGCACCCTGGTCTCCGGCAATATCCGGACCGGTGAAGACGTGACCGTCTTGCCCCATCGGATCACATCCCGCATCCGTGGCATAGAGGTCCACAATCAAAGCGTCAGCCTGGCGGAATCGGGGCAGCGGACGGCCATCAACCTTCAGGGTATTGAGAAGGCCACAATTGCCAGGGGGGACGTTCTGACCCGGCCCGGCACGCTCGAGGCGACACGCCGTCTGGACGTTTATTTCGACTACCTGCCGGTCAATGAAAAAAAACTGAAAAACCGGGCGATCGTCCGTTTTCATACCGGCGCCAGCGAAGTTATGGCCAGAATCAGCTTTTTGGACCGTGACGACATCGCACCGGGGGACAAAGCATTTGCCCAGCTTTTTCTGGCATTGCCTGCTGTGGTCATGGCCGGGGATCGTTTCGTCATCCGCAGCTATTCCCCCGTCACGACCATTGGCGGCGGGGCAGTCATAGATCCACTCTCGCGAAAACATAAAAGATATTCGGACCGGATCATTCAGGAACTTGACCGGTTACATCATGGCGACGAATTGGAGCAGATGGCGACCGTGATTGACCGGTCCTCTTTCACGGGGATCAACCTCCAGGGACTGGTCATCCGGACCGGCTTACCGCAAGGTCAGGTGAAAAAGAGACTGGAAACCCTTTTCTCACAAAAACAGGCCGTTCTTCTCGACCGGGAAGAAATCAGGGCCATATCCTGCAAGATTTATCAGGACCTGCAAGAAAAATTGTTTTCGGATATCCGCGCGTTCCATGAAAAGTTTCCCCTCCAGGAAGGCATGTCAAGGGAAGAGTTACGGACAAAGGTTGGATCGTTTGTCGGCCCCAAGCTGTTCAATGCCGTTATGCGGGATCTGGAAAAAAGCGGCAGGATCATCATCGATCGGGAGAACCTGCGGCTGCCGGATCACCGGGTCAACCTTCAGGGCGAGATGGAAGACCTGCGACAGGCCATTGCCGGGCTGTATCGTAAGGCCGGCCTGACGCCGCCATCGTTCAAGGAAGTCATGGAAAAGTTTGCAGAGCAAAAGTCCCGGGTGAGCAGCGTCTTGAATGTCATGCTCAAGGACGGCTCGTTGATCAAGATCAACGAAGATCTTAATTTCGATCAGGAGGTGCTGGCCAAATTACGCGAAGATTACAAAAACATGCTTCTGAGAGAGGGTAAGTCGAGTCCGGCCAGCTTCAAGGAATTGACAGGACTGTCGCGAAAGTACATTATCCCGCTACTGGAATATTATGATATGACCAAACTGACGGTCCGGTCCGGAGAACATCGCATTCTAAGAGAAAAGTGAAAACAATATGACATCTGAACAAAAGGGGTTCGCCCCCCGTCCGGTTTACACTTTCGACGGCCGGAGGTTCTCTAAAACAGAAGTGGATATCATCCGGGAGATTCCCCTGCAGATCTTTCTCAATGAACGACCGCTGGCGACCATCGCCTGCACGGGGCTCCATGTGGACGAACTGGCCATGGGATATCTGGCATCTGAAGGGCTTATTCAAAAAGCCTCTGACATTAAGGATATGCGGATTGATTCAGAGGCAGGCATCATCCGCATTCTCACAGATGCTGCGAAGACGCCGGGTCCATCGGATGGTCCTTTCAGGGGAAACATTGCCTCCAGTGGCGCCCGCAGCAGTCTCAAGGAAGGTCATCATAATCTTCCCGGACCGATGACTCAGGATGCACTGCTGTTATCACCTGATCAGGTTCTGCAGTTGATGGACCAGTTCATTGATCAATGTCACCTTCACAGAATCACCCGGGGAACCCATGGCGCCGCCCTGTCAGACGGCAAAGGGATCCTGGTGGTACGGGAAGATATCGGGAGGCACAATACCCTCGATATGCTGGCTGGTTATGCCCTGCTGAATCATTTGAATTGTTCCGACAAGATCATCCTGAGAACGGGCCGGGCCTCGACGGAGATTGTCTATAAGGCCTGGAATCTGGGGGTGCCGGTTGTTCTTTCGCTGGCGATGCCGACCACCCAGGCCATGCAATTGGCCAACGAAGCCGGCATCACACTCGTCGGCGCCATCCGGGGTAGATCCATGCAAATTTATACACATGAAAGGCGGATCGGATTGTGAGTAATAAAACCGTGTACATCGAAAATCTGAAGGCGGGAGAAAAGGTCAACAATGCTTTTCTGGTCGCTGAAAAAAACTTGGCCTATTCACAAAAGGGAGCGCCCTATCTCAACCTGCGCTTGAAAGACAAGACCGGCGAAATCGACGGGAAGGTCTGGGATAATGCCAATGAATGGGATGGCCAATTTAAAAAGGGTGATATTGTCCAGGTCTACGGGCGGGTCCTGAGCTATAAAAACAACCTGCAACTGTCCGTCCTGGATTTGAAAAAACTGACGGACGAAGAGGTCGACTTAACCGATTATTTACCGGCGGCAAAACAGGATGCCGAGGCTATGTTTGCCGAACTGATGGCCTATGTCGAAAAGATACAGACGCCCTGCCTGAGGGATCTTCTGAATGCCTTTTTCCAGGATGAGAAAACAACGATGCTCTTTAAAAAGGCCCCGGCAGCCAAGGGATTCCACCATATCTATCTGGGGGGACTCCTGGAGCATACCCTTTCCGTAACAAAGTTGCTCGACCTGGCGATCAATCACTATCAGGCGGTCAACAGAGATCTGCTGCTTGCCGGCGGCATTCTCCATGATATCGGAAAGATTCATGAATTCGACTATGACCGGATTGTGCAATACAGCGATGAGGGCCGTCTGATCGGGCATGTTGTAATGGGGGTGGAGATGGTGGATGCGAAGATTTCCGGGATTGAGGGTTTTCCGAAATCCCTGGCCATGGAACTGCGCCACTTGCTTCTCAGCCATCACGGGATGCTGGAGTTTGGTTCACCCAAACGCCCCAAAACCTTAGAAGCCCTGATCGTTCACCATATCGACGACCTGGATGCGAAAGTCAATGCCTTTCAGACCTTTGTCGATGACGCTCCGGAAGATGACACCGGCTGGACGCCTTTCCATAGACTGCTGGAACGCTACATCTACAAGGGTCATTGACAGCCAATGGGTGGGGTCAATTGAAAATTATTGAATGTGTGCCCAATTTCAGTGAGGGCAAAGACAGGGAAAAGGGTCAAGCCCTCGTGGATGCCGTCACTGCCGTCAAGAAGATAAAGCTCCTCGACTTCTGTATGGATGAGGATCATCACCGGAGTGTCCTCACTTTTATCGGTTCCCCCGGCGCCGTTAAAGAGGCCTGTCTCGCCGCCTGCCGGAAGGCCCTCGAAATTATTGATATGTGCAAACATGCTGGGGTTCATCCCCGGATTGGAGCCGTCGATGTGGTTCCCTTTATTCCCCTGGGCGATGCAGACATGTCCGATGCCGTCCGGATTGCCCATGAGTTCGGCCATGAATTTTCACAGCAATCCCAGGTCCCCGTTTATTTTTATGGAGAAGCGGCGCTGGCGCCCTGGAAGAAGGAGCTTTCACATATACGTAAAGGCGGATACGAGGCTTTAAGGGAACGCTTCCAGGACCCCAAATGGCGTCCCGACGCCGGACCGAATCTATTTAACGAATGCACGGGAGCCACTGCGGTGGGGGCGAGGGTTCCGCTGATCGCGTTCAATATTAACCTGAAATCCGATAAACTGCTGTTGGCACAGAACATCGCCAGGATGATCCGCCATTCCAGCGGTGGCCTTCCCCATGTCAAAGCAATCGGTGTTTTTTTAAAAAGCCGGCGTTTGGCTCAGGTATCCATGAATCTTACGGATTACCGGGTAACATCGCTTCTCACCGTTTTCGACCGTGTCCAGAAAGAGGCCAGCCGCCATGGCACCGATATTCTGGAGTCGGAACTGATCGGCTTGCTTCCCAAGGCCGCGTTGGCTGACATAACCGTCGATGATTTGAAACTAAGGGATTTTTCTGATACGAAAATCCTGGAATCACACTTTTGATGTTGAAGCAACGGTCAACAGCCATGCCCATTGACACCCTTAGAAAAGCATGTTAAACGGCTCGCTCTTTTAATCAGATCCATCGGATGCCCCCGTAGCTCAGTCGGATAGAGCACCGGATTCCTAATCCGGGTGTCGCGCGTTCAAATCGCGCCGGGGGTACCAATAAAATAAAAGGGTTAACCAGCCTTCGGTTAATCCCTTTTTCATTTTTGCTAACCTATAGCTAACCTCACCCATTATTTTCTGTGATCTTTGTTGAGTATTTTCAAGGATTTATTCAATAGCCTTTTTTATAAAAAAATCATGTGCAGATAATCCCTCTACTCAGGGATCCAGAAAGCTTGTCAAATTATTGAGAAGCATTAACATCAAAGGGGCTCATGATTGTTTTTCCCTTTATATTCTTTATTAAAGATCCATAGAAACAGCAATCATCATGAGTTTATATTCCATATTATCCATGAATATTCCCCTTTCTCTTTCTTATTCACCCAAAATTCCCCCTTATTTTGTTTATGATAATTTCATGAATGAGCTTGAAAATGTAGAGTATTTTCTGAGTGCCCGTAAAAAATGTGTGGGATGAGCTCTATCCTTGAAAGGCTTCAAATCCGAGAGGCAAAGGAGGGGGAGGAGGGATGTATTCAGGAGCTTTTGTCATGAAAGGAATTCTTCTTATCTGGAAAAAATTAAGGGCGGAGTCTATTCGACCCCACCCTTAATCGAGAGAGGGAAGTTGTATGAATCGAATCCTTTGCTTATTGCCTCTCTCGACTGCTTCTGCCAGTATGGCAGACTTTATGTATTTATAGTGCTATCAGCCTTTCTTATGATGATAAGGCGTGCACATCGGGTCAACCCAACCCTTGTATGCTTTCTTTTCCTTCTTCATGATCCTTGCCTCC
>JAPLJM010000218.1 GCA_026388595.1 Deltaproteobacteria bacterium | reverse complement strand
CCAGATCGACGAGGTCATTCTCGTCGGCGGGATGACACGGATGCCCAGGGTCCAGCAGAAGGTGAAGGAAATCTTTGGAAAAGAGCCCAACAAGGGCGTCAATCCAGACGAGGTCGTGGCCATCGGGGCTGCTATTCAGGGTGGTGTTCTGACCGGGGATGTGAAGGATGTACTCCTGCTCGATGTAACGCCCCTGTCTCTGGGAATTGAAACACTGGGCGGCGTTCTGACCAAGCTGATCGAAAAGAACACAACCATCCCCACGAAAAAGAGTCAGGTCTTTTCTACGGCGGCAGACAACCAGCCGGCGGTCAGTATTCATGTCCTGCAGGGTGAGCGTTCCATGGCGGCCGATAACCGGACGCTGGGCCGTTTCGAACTGGTGGGCATTCCTCCGGCGCCCAGGGGCATGCCTCAGGTCGAGGTGGCTTTTGACATCGACGCGAACGGCATTGTGCATGTATCGGCCAAAGATCTCGGAACCGGCAAGGAGCAGAGCATCAAGATCACCGCTTCCAGCGGACTGACCGATGCGGAAATCGAGAAACTCGTCCGGGATGCCGAGTCGCACGCCGAAGATGACAAACGAAAGAAAGAGTTGATCGAAGCCCGCAATCAGGCCGATGCCATGGCCTACAGTGTGGAAAAGAACATCAAGGAATTCGGCGACAAAATCGACGCCTCCGAAAAGGCGAAGATCGAAGAGGCCATCGTCAAGGTCAAAAAGGCGATTGAAGGAGACGATATCGACGCCATTAAAACGACCCAGGAAGAACTGACCAATGCCTCGCATAAACTGGCCGAGGCCATGTATGCGAAGTCCACGGCTCAGCAGGGAGGAGATTCGGGGCCGCAACCCGGGGCAGGCGCGGGCGCCCAGGCGGGAGCGGGCAAGAAGGATGACGACGTTGTCGACGCCGATTTTGAAGAAGTGAAGTAAAACAAAAGGCGAGACCGATTGAAGAAAAGGGGGGCAGATTTCAAATCTGCCCCCCTCCTTTTTTAATCTATCTGCCCGTCCAGAATCAGGTCAGATCCCTTTCGGCTCACCCGCCGGATGGACAGCTTCATGGCGTCTCCCATGACCCGGATGCCCAGATCCCCAACGGCTTCAATTCCCTTTCCCACAATCTGCGGCGCAATGACAACGACCATACGGTCGGCGAGACGTTCCTTTAAAATGGATGTGATGACCGTTGCCCCGCCTTCCACAAGCACGGATGAGATGTTCCTTTTGCCCAACTCGATCAAGAGTTTTCCCATATCCACGCGCTTTTGCGGATCCCTGTCAACCACGATCGTCTCAATCCCCATGTTCCCGACCGCTGCCAGTTTTTTCCGGCTGGCGGTGTGGGTCGTGGCGATGATCGTTCTGGCTTTGTCCTGATCTTGCAGAACCTTGGCTTGCGGTGATAAACGTAACTGGCTATCGATGACAATCCTGACCGGGTGCCTTCCTTTGACCAGCCGGACGGTGAGTTCCGGATCATCCTGTAGGATGGTGCCTGAACCGACCAG
>JAPLJM010000392.1 GCA_026388595.1 Deltaproteobacteria bacterium | reverse complement strand
GGCGTTGTGAATGATCGAGACCAAGTTGCCCGAGGAGTAATCGCCCCTGTAGCCGCCCCCGCTCGCAAAGATCAGGCGGCCCTGGCCCTTGTAAACCATCTCGTGGCGGTAACGGTCGCTGCCGCCATGATAGAACGGGATACAGGCCTTTCCGGTGATTGAGGTGCCCTGATCGGTAGGCTGGCCGATCAGATCGGTCACCTGCTTCATGGTCATTCCGATCTTCAGCTTCGTGAACTTGCTGCCCGGAGCCGGCTTTCCGGAAATCTCGCCTTCCCAGTCGTTGATGCCCTTGACTGTTTGTGTGTCCTTGGGTGACTCGGCTTTCGCAACGGGTGCCTCACTGGCAGTGCTCCCGGACTTTTGTGCCGTCTGACAACCCATCAGCAGGAAAGCGACAAAAAACGCTGCAACCACATACGCCAAACGGTTTGTCATCATGGTCCAACCTCCATTATTGAATTGATGAAAAAATGCTAATTTTTCCCGGGCAGGTTACGAGGATTGGCCTCTTGTGTCAAGGAGATTTTATCGGCCTTTTGAAAGAGGCTAGCTGTTTTCATAACGATCTTCCGTTAGCTTTACCGGGGACCCTTTTTCAGGGAATTCTGGAGCGTCACAATGCCCTCCATGATCTCCACGGGGCCACGGTACGTCCGAACGTCCCGCTCCGAATATTTTATGATGCACGTGGGCGTTGAGTCGACTTTATATTTCTTTATGATGCTGTTGAAGGAAACCTGGAGGGATTTGGCGTCGAAGGGTTTGAAGGCAACTCCCTCTGCCGTGAGGGCTTTGGTGATGGCAGCTTCATCTGCTGCGGCAAATGTCTTCGCGAGGTTGAACAGCGCCCGCCGGGCATGCAGGATGGCCTTATAATCACCGTCCGTGTTCGCTGCATAAAGGAAATATTTATTGTACAGGGGCGTTAGCTTGTAGATGGGCAGATCGATGAAAGTGACCCTTACGCCCCGCTTGGACAGGAGATTTTCCAGAGCCGGTTCCAGTTTGGCCTCCAGGGCCTGGCAGGGGTGGCAGAAGTAATCGGTAAAGACAAGCAATTCATAACGCCCCGCTCCCCAGGAGGGGACGGCGGCTTTTCCCTGGCCGTAGGCGGGGGTGGCGGAGCCGGAGAAGGCCAGAAACATGAAAAGATAACCCATGACGGCAAACAGAAGCGCGGGAATTTTGATGTGGACGGCCCGAGGCAGCGCAACATCCCCGAGGGCATAGAGGATCTTATCCCTCCAGGAACCTTGGAGTCGGGTTGAGATGTCGTAATTCATCATGAAAGCTGCTAGAATCATTGCGGCAAAGGCGAGGCAGAAAGGGCAGAATACGTCCTCTTTGAACTGAAAGGCGATCAGGTACACTTCCACCCCGATCCCCATCGCCAGCAGCGCACGGATGAAGGATGTCTGTTTACATGCTGCAAACCCGAGAATGGCCAGCATATAAGCAATGCCGATCCACTTCAGATCGACGCCCCAGACATCCCCCTTGAGATAGGCGCAGGAGGTGTCGCAGACCGTATAGAACGCCATCAAGGCGATGCCCGCCAGGGCAAGCCCCATGGTTATCGCGTTTCTGTGTCTTTTTATGAATGTCGCCATTTTCGATTTGCCCTTTTCCCTCTTGTAATGAGCATTTTGATGCTCCGGAGTCCCCGTATCATGGGTCAGCGCCCCTCCATATCATGATCGCCTGTCATGAGACAACGGATTTTCAATCGTGAATCCGATTTCGCCGCCTTGCCTTTCATATAATCGACCATTGCGATGTTTTGAGCAGAACTTTGGGATGAAATGTGTTAGAAGGTACGATCTTGTTCAGCGAAAAGCAAGATTGGCAACGATCATAAAGAGGAAATATCGATGAATCTTGTTGCACTGGCCGATGAAAATTTAAGGCTGTTCGGCGAATATCCATTTTTAATGTTTGAAGATTCGGCTTTTACCAACAGGCAGATGCTGCATGACGCCAATGCCCTGTCCAAGGGCATGACGGGCCTCGGTGTGAAAGCGGGCGACAAGACGGTGGTGATGCTTCCGAACTGCCCGGAGGTCCTCGTGAGTTACCAGGGCATTCTCAGGTGCGGTGCTGTGATTGTTCCCGCCATTTCAATGATGACGGAGCAGGAATTAGAGTACATTCTCGTGGATTGCGAAGCTGCTGCAATCATAACCAGCCGTGACATTTTCCAGAAATATGAACCCATGCTCAAGTCGATCGAGACCCTGAAAAGGATGATCATTCTGGATGATCATGGGGACGATCGGACCGCTCCGGATGGCGCCCTTTCTTACCGATTCCTGCTCGCTGATCCGTCTCCATCACACGCTCTGCCGGACATAAGAGAAGAGGATTTGGCGGTGATCCTTTATACGGCCGGCACCACGTCAACCCCAAAGGGTGTGATCCTGACCCACAAGAATCTTTATTCCAATGCGATCAACGCTGCAATCGCCCATGGCACAAAAGCGACCGATATCACGCTCGTTGCCTTGCCTCTGTCGCATTCATTTGGAATCACGACCATGAACAAGGCCTACAAGTATGGAAATCTGCATGTCCTCATGCGTAAATTTCACGCTGGCGAGGCCTTCAGGCTGATTGAGAAGTATAAAGTGACGGACATGCCCGGTGTGCCCGCCATGTTTACGATGATGCTCAACAGCCCGGAGTCGATAGGGCACGATCTTTCCTCATGGAAGAGTTGTCTCAGCGCTGGAGCGCCCTTTCCACTGGCCAATATGACGGCATTCCAGCAGCGATTCAACTGCAAGGTGTTTGAGGCCTACGGCCTCTCGGAAGCCTCGCCGGCCGTCAGCACAAATTATCATAACCGCCCCACCAAGCCGGGCTCCATCGGTCAGCCCATGCCTGACGTTGAGGTTCGGATCGTAGATGATCAGGACCGGAATGTTCCGTCAGGCACGGTGGGCGAGTTGCTTGTAAGAGGTCCCAATGTGTCGTCGGGCTACTACAAGCTGCCTGCAGAAACAGCAAAGACTTTCAAGAACGGCTGGTTGCACACCGGCGACATGGCGAAAATGGACGAGGACGGTTACCTCTATCTCGTCGAGCGGAAAAAAGACTTGATTATCCGCGGCGGCTTCAACATCTACCCGCGGGACATTGAGGAAACCCTATATAAGCACCCCAGTGTCCAGGATGCTGTGGCCATTGGCGTGCCTGATCCAGTGATAGGCGAGGAAATCAAAGTCTATATTGTCTTGAAAAAGGGCGCCGCAACTGCTCCTCAAGAGATTCTGCGCTACTGCCAGGACCAATTGGCCAAACACAAATGGCCAAAACATATTGACATCGTGGAGACGATTCCAAGAAATCCGCTGGGCAAGATTTTACGCAA